>CBDUVS010000083.1:0-5151 GCA_965370735.1 uncultured bacterium
TACTGATCATGCTAAACATGTAAGGGCGGCAATTGATGAAAAAATCGATATAGTTATTCTTGGCGCCGGGCTTCCTTTAAAAAATTTTGTAGATATGTCAATCAGTGAGCTTAAAAAATTACACACAAAGTTCGCGCCCAAAGTTTCTTCTGCCAGGGCCGCGGATCTTATTTTTAAATACTGGGCCAAGAATTACAATCATGTGCCTGATGCTCTGGTGGTGGAAGGCCCTTTGGCTGGAGGCCATTTGGGTTTTAAAAAAGAAGACCTTGATAAGCCGGAATTTTCTTTAGAGAAATTAGTTCAAGCTTCCATAAGCTGTCTGAAGCCTTACGAGAAACACTTTAAGAAGGTTATTCCTGTAATTGCCGCTGGAGGTATTTATACGGGCGCGGATATATATAAGTTTCTGCAAATGGGCGCGGGGGGAATCAAAATGGGTACGCGCTTTGTGGCTACGTATGAATGTGACGCGGCCGATGAATTTAAGCAAGCGTATATAGATTGCAAGAAGGAAGATATTGCCGTAATTGATAGCCCGCTGGGCCTACCCGGAAGGGTTATTGTTAATAAATTTATCAGTGATGTAAGAAATGGCCTGAAAAAACCTTTTGAATGCCTGTGGAAGTGCCTTAAAATGTGTGATTATAAAAAAGCCCCATACTGCATTGGCCAGGCTTTATATAACGCGAAAATAGGAAACCTGAAGGATGGTTTCGCGTTTGCGGGAGCCAACGCTTACAGGATAAAAGAAATCGTTTCAGTAAAAGCCCTTATAGAAACGCTTTTAAGAGAATACAAACTTGCCGCCGAAGCATAAATAAAGTTAAAAGCGATTTTAAAATATATTTTATATTATAATCATGCTTTTAAATTTACTATTTAACATTCTTGCGCGATTTTCTTATCAAAGGCATAATATATTTGTAGTAAAAAAGTAAGGGAGTTGTTTATGTTTAAGAAAATCTCCTCCATTCTAGTTTTTTCTTTTGTTCTATCGGTACTCTTTTTTTCTATCAGCTTCGCGGATTGTCTCCCCGTTCAAAAGGCCGTATCTTCCAGCGTTGAAAATGGAAATGCCGACCTTGGTCCTTACAAAGCAATTGATAAAAATCTCTATAGCCGCTGGTCTTCAAAGCATAATGACGATCAATGGATTTATTTTGATTTAGGTGGAACCAAGGAATTCAATGTTATAACTATTCTTTGGGAAGCGGCTTTCGCGGAAGTTTATGAAATTGATATATCCGATGATGCCGGTAGTTGGGAAACTGTTTATAAAGAAAATAACGGTGACGGTGGTGAAGATTTAATACGACTTAATTATCAGAAAGCCCGCTATATAAGAATGCGCGGTGTAAGAAGGAAAACAGAATGGGGTTATTCCATATATGAATTTAAGGTAATGGCGAAAGATAGCTTGCCTCCGGAAGCTCCAACTGATGTAAGCGCTCTTTCGGGTAACAACTCAATAGTTTTATCTTGGGAAGACAGCAAGGAGGACGACTTTTATTATTACGATGTTTATCGCTCGTGGAAAGACGAAGAAGAGTTTATAAAAGTAAACATTGAGCCGCTAAAATCAGCAGGTTTTTTAGATACCGGCGTAGTCAACGGACAGAAATATTATTACTATATTACAGCTGTTGATTATTTTGATAATATAAGTTACCCTTCGAAGCAAACTTATTCTGTCGCGGCGGCCATCCCCAAAAAAGGAACTTATTTAGATGCCAGCCTTCCATTAGACGAAAGGATAAATGATTTATTAGACCGGATGACTTTAAAAGAAAAAGTTGAACAACTTGCCGGCATACTTGACTATGATGACATGACTTCTTACGGTAACGTCCGGCTTAACATCCCGCCTTTAAAATGTGCTGACGGCCCGCATGGCGTTAGATGGGGAGAAGGTTCTTCGGCCTTTCCGGCTCCAATTGCTATTGCGGCCAGCTGGAATCCTTCTTTAATGTATGAGATGGGTGTTTATATTGCGCGCGAGCTAAAAGGCCACGGCAGAGATGTTATCTTGGGCCCTTGCCTTAATATATGCCGCGATCCCAGAGCAGGAAGAAGTTATGAAGGTTACGGGGAAGATCCCTATTTAGTGGGAAAAATGGCAGTGGCCGCGGTTAAAGGCCTGCAGTCAGAAAAAGTTATCTCGACACCCAAACACTATACTTGTAATAATATTGAGCTTGGCCGGGGAGGCGGCCCGGTAGTTATTGACGACTGGAGTTTGAGAGAAATTTATCTGCCGGCTTTTAAAGAATGTATTCAGGAGGGTGAGGCTTGGGGAGTAATGGGGGCTTACAATAAGGTAAACGGAGATTACTGTTGCGAGAACAAGGTTTTATTAAGAGATATCTTAAAAACTGAATGGGGTTTTAAGGGTTTTGTAATTTCTGACTGGCACGCGACGCACAGTACAGTTAAATCTATTAATGCGGGCCTGGATTTAGAGATGCCCAGAGCCTATTATTATGGCAACGCTTTATATAAAGCCGTGAAAAGAGGCACGGTTTCAGAAGAAGTTATAGATGACGCGGCAAAAAGGATACTCAGGGCTAAATTTTGGGCAGGCCTGTTTGAAGAAAAAAAAATGAAAAGCCCCAAACTTATAGGCAAAAAAGAACATGACGAGTTTTGTCTCAGAGCAGCCAGAGAATCTATAGTTCTTCTTAAAAATAAAAAAAACATACTTCCTATTGACAGAAGAAAAGTTACTTCAATCGCAATTTTGGGGCCTTTGGCTGATAAGCATACTTGCGGAGTTGATTTAGGCAGCAGCCAGATTAATCCCGTTAAATTTGATACTCCTCTAAAAAGTATTAAATATAAAGCAAAATCAAAAAGAATAAAAATAACTAATAATCCAAAAAAAGCGGACATAGTTTTGGTTTTTGTGGGGTTTTCAGCTGATGTTGGAGGTAGATTAGAGGGTGAAGCGACCGACAGGAAAAACTTAAGACTTCCGGAAAATCAAGAAGCTTTAATTAAGGATACACTTAAGAAAAACAAAAAAACAGTTGTTATTCTTATAGGTGGTTCAGCTGTAGCGACAGAAGGTTGGGGATATAAGACTCCGGCTATAATAGATGCCTGGTATTGCGGGCAAAGAGGCGGCGATGCCATAGCCGATGTGCTTTTTGGAGACTATAACCCCGCTGGCCGCTTGCCGATAACCTTTCCGGTAAATTCTCAGCAAATTCCTTATACAGGCTGGAACTATAGAGGCGAATATAAAACAGGAGTAGGGTATCAGTATTTCGATACAAAAGGCATAACGCCCCTCTATTGCTTTGGCTATGGCCTAAGCTATACAAAGTTTAAATACTCCAATTTAAAAATTGTATATGGTGATGGGTGGATAGGCATAAGTGTTAATGTGAAGAATATTGGCTCCAGAGAAGGCGATGAGGTGGTCCAACTTTATTTGGAAGATTTAAAAAAAAGCATGCCTGGCCCCAAGAAAGAATTAAAAGGCTTTAAGCGCATACACTTAAAACCCAATGAAGCCCAGCGAGTTGCTTTTAAGCTTACCCCGGATGAGATGGCCCTGTATAATAAATATAAAAAATGGGTGGTTGAGCCGGGAGCGTTCAGGGTAATGGTTGGAAGTTCGTCCAGGGACATTCGCTTAAGCGGTATATTTAAGGTGATTGAAGGGACGGGCATTGTGGAATACAGCGGTAAATAAAGCTAATAGTTGATTTTATTGTTTAAGTAATGATATAATAGCCCAAAAAAGAGGGGCACTAGGTGAGAAAATATACTATTTTTATTTTAGGTTTATGCATAATGCTTTATGGTTGTTCAAAACAGATTTCAACTCTGTTAGATGTGGCCAAAAGCCAATCTGAAGCCCACAGACAGCTCAAAACAGAGACAATACATTTTAGTAATCTTAAAACGGCCATAGAAGAAGGTCGAATTAAAAATGGTATGTCTGAGAAGCATATACAAAGGATTGTCGGTAAACCAATGCTTATTCAAAATGAGGTTGGCGGAGAAAGATGGGTATATAAACCGGCTGAAGCGACTTTCTTTGATAAGAATAAGATATACCTTTATTTTAACGAAAACAAACTTTTAATTAAATACAAAGTTTTTGAACCTGAAGAGCCGGAGAATAATAATTAATAAAACGTTTTTTAACCGGGCATGAAATATCCATTAAAACAGTTCTTTATCTTAAAATTACCCCTGGTTAATTTAAATACCGCCTAATAATGATAAGATTTCTGGTAAAGACCTTTATAGTTTTTTTAATACTCGTTGTTTTGCTCGCAGGGGCACTGTATTTTATTGATAAAGAATATTTGCTTAAGAGAATACTTGTTGCCCTTCCAACCGATACGCCTATTTCTCTGGGGCGAGTGAGTTTGTTAATAAATGAAGCTAATGACAACACGCTCTATGGTTTTGAGATGGTTGATAGAAGAGATTCCTCCATTCAAAGAACCATCAAGGCCGAATACGCCCAAGTTAATTACGATCCCGATAAAAAAGTGATTAATATTATTCTTCATAATGGCACAATTGAAGAGAAAAACCTCAAAAGTAACGCTGAAGCTATTAGTCAGAGTTTTGATCAAATAATAATTACACTTGATCCAGAAAAGATTAAGAGTAAATTAAGGCAGCTGTATGAGCAAAAAGACAGTTTGAGCCCGCGTAGCCACCCTTAGAGTGCTTGACAACTAATAGTGAATAATGTACCATAGTTGAACTACGTTTTATATGAAACTTATATCTGTATATAAAGCTCATGATGAGTTCGAAGCTATCTCTTTAAGAGACCTTCTTAAAGTAGAAGGCGTTGAAGCGGTTATCCGGTCCCGACAGATACCCATGTACGATGGTATTATGACTATGGCTGTCGGATATTGGGGCGATCTTTTAGTTAAAGAAAAAGACTCGGAAAAAGCTAAGGGAATCATAGAAGGCTTTTTGTTATAAGCTGACCAAATTATGGAGAGGTGCCTGAGTGGCCGAAAGGAGCCGCCTGCTAAGCGGTTGTTCCGTTACAAGCGGAACCCTGGGTTCGAATCCCAGCCTCTCCGCCATTCTGCTTCGCCAAGATGTTTTCACTCTTGGCTTCGCAGGAATAGGCGGTAGTTCTTCGAAGCTCCGAAAAAAGCGAAGTAG
>CBDUVS010000084.1:0-5094 GCA_965370735.1 uncultured bacterium
TGACTTATGTCTTGTTTTCCTTATCTTGCAATGTTTTTGTAAAGTTCTTCTCAAAACCGGCATTTTTGGGAAAATAATATCTATTTTTACATGGTAAGTACTCCTGTCCCGCTCCCGCTTGAGGATCGCTATGAGGATATATATAACCTTCTCCCCTTTTTAACTCTTTAGCTCCTTCATATCCGGCCCCTTTTAAATGGTTTGGTATTTCTAAAAGCTTATTATTAGATACGTCTTCAATGGCCTTATTTATAGCCAGATAGCTAGCATTGCTCTTTGGCGCGCAGGCTACATATATAGCTGCTTGCGATAAAATAATCCGTGCCTCCGGAAGCCCTATATTCATAGCCGCTTGCATAGCCGCCTGGGCTAAAATTAAAGCTTGAGGATCGGCATTACCTACATCTTCGGCGGCGCAAATGACTATTCTGCGAGCAATAAATCTTATATCTTCTCCGGCATAAATCATCTTTGCTAACCAGTAAACAACAGCATCGGGGTCAGAACCACGCATACTTTTAATAAACGCGGAAATTGTATCATAATGAGAATCACCTTTCTTATCATAAAGTATAATCTTTTTCCCCATGCAATCTTCAACTATCTGCCGCGTAAAATTTATCAAACCTGTTTTATCAGCTGGAGTTGTCAAAGCTCCCGTTTCAAGTATATTCAGTGCTCTTCTGGCATCGCCATCGGAAGCTTTTATAATAGCTCTCTTCGCCTCGGAATCCAATTTTACATTTAAATTTCCCAGGCCATTCTCCTTATCTTTTAAAGCCCTTTCTATTATTAATTCTAAGTCATTTTCCTCTAAAGGTTTTAATTCATATATTTCCGATCTGGATAAAACAGCCGGTATGATACTAAAAAAGGGGTTATATGTAGTGGCTCCAATGAGAACTATGTTACCCTCTTCAATATCGGGTAATAAAACATCTTGTTGAGCTTTATTAAAACGGTGAATTTCATCAATAAATACAATAGTACGCTGATTATCATGTCTCCTCCTTTTTCCGGCAACCAAGATAACGTCTTTTAAATCTTTTATGGAAGAGATAGCCGCGTTTAAACGGTGAAAATAAGTTTTGGTTTCATAATTAATGATATATGCCAAAGCCGTCTTGCCAACCCCGGGAGGGCCATAAAAAATAAGTGATGATAGCCTATTCGCCTTTATGGCTCTTAAAAGCGGTTTACCTTCACCTAAAATATGCTTTTGATTAACAAAATCTTTCAGACAGGTGGGTTTCATTCTATTGGCCAGGGGCGTGTGCTTATCGGGGGAATGATTATTATCTTTTGTGGTCTGATTAAAAAGGTCCATAATATAAATTCCCCGCCATAGCCGTGTGAGAGTGGTAGTTTTGAACCCGGTCTACTAAGTGGGTACCTCCCATTTTGCCATCAGGCATTATGAAGTTAGGTTCCCCTTAAAATGGTGTTGGCTCAAACCTATGCGCCCTACACGCACAAGGCAGGGAATTTTTCTCTCTACTTAAATAATATCACATCGAATGCCCAAAATCAAGATAGGCATCCTTATCTAATTTGAGCCTTAAGATTTTCAACTAAAACTTTCTGAATCCGAGTTTGAATTTCGTCAACTTCCTCATCAATTAGAGTTCTATCATCAGCCTGATACTTAATAGAAAAGGCTAAACTCAAATAACCTGAAGGAATTTGCTTGCCCTCATAAACATCAAACAAGGTAACTTCTTTTATAAGATCTTTACCGGCCCCCTTAATTTCATCAATAATTTCTCTTGTCGATAAACCGGTTTTAACAATAATAGCTAAATCTCTAATTACAGCCGGAAATTTCGCGATGGGTTTGAATTTTTTTTTCAAACACACATCACCTAATATATCCTCCAGGTGTACTTCAGCCGCGTAAATATCTTTATCAACATCATAGGCAGAGATAACTTCCGCGGCAAGCCTTCCAAATCTGGCAATAGTTTTATTTTTATAATTAACTTTAGCGCCCGCGCCTTTAGAAAAATACCCATCTTCGCAATCTAAAAATTGAACGTCCTTGATACCTAAATCATCGAGGAAATCTTCAAGAATACCTTTTAAATCATAAAAATCAATCTCTTTAGGCTTGTATTTCCAGTCATTAATATATTTTCTGCCGCAAAGGCCAAAGGCTACATTTAATTTTTCGGAAAATTTATGATTTTGATTTATAAAAATATCGCCCAATTCAAAAACTCTAATATCATCAACTTGTCTATTGATGTTCCAGCTCAGCGCCTGCATTAAACCGCTTAATAGTGTTGGTCTCATTATCTCTTGCTGACTACTTAAAGCTTTTTGGAGTTTAACGATTTCATCAGATTTAAAACCAAAAAGCGCTGATTCCTTATTGCTAATCATGCTATAAGTAATTACTTCACTTAAGCCGCAAGCACATAGCATCAGGCGAATTTTTTTCTTAATCGCGAACCTTGTTGTTTCATCAACTACACCTGAAAGCGATTTATAATTATCAATTCGCGTACTACTAACTTTGGCAATCGTTGAAGGCATTTTATCGTAACCATATATGCGCGCGATTTCTTCTATTAAATCTATTTCTCTCCTGGCATCTTCCCTAAAAAAAGGTGAGGTAACCTCTAAAAAATCTCGCGTCTCCTTTTCAATGATAAAGCCAAGTGAAACCAGAATTTTCTTAACATCATCCCGCGAAATATTAATTCCCAAAATTCTTTCAATCTCAGAAAATCTTATGGTACATGTAATCTTTTCCGTCTCAAGATTAGATATATCTAAATTATCAGTGATTTTACCGCCAACTTTTTTTTGAATGAAAGAAGCGGCCGCCAGTGCTATTTCACCCACAGAAGTAACGGGAACCCCTCTTTCAAACCTGTATGATGAATCGGTTGAAATTCCCAATTTACGCGCTATTTTTCTTATGAGTCCGGCATCAAAACTAGCGCACTCTAAAAGTACGTTTTTAGTTTCCAAGCCAATCTCTGTACTAACGCCTCCTATTACTCCGGCAATCGCGATAGGTTTCTTCGCGTCAGCAATAACCAATATACTCTCATCCAACTCATATTCTCTGCCGTCCAAAGCTAGAAGCTTCTCACCTTTTTTGGCATAGCGAACAATAATCTTATGGCCTTCGATCTTGTCATAATCAAAGGCATGCATAGGCTGGCCCCATCCCAAAAGAAAGTAATTGGTTATATCAACTACGCTATTAACCGGCCTTAAGCCTAAAGCTGATAAGCGTCTGGTAATTTTTTCATCGGATACCTTGACCTGAATATTTTTAATAAGAGTCGCGTTGTATCTAAGGCAAGCCTTCTTCTGCTTCACCTCAATATCAATACTATCACCTAAAGATTGGCTATCTACAATCGAGATTAGGGGATCATTAATCTCACTCCGCGTTAAACAAGCCGCTTCCCTGGCAATCCCCTTAGCGCATAATAAATCCGGCCTGTTAGGTGTAATTTCCGCGTTATAAATGAAATCGTCTTTTCTTTTTTTAAGAGAGCTTATCTCTATTCCGGCCATAGTAAGTTTTTGAGCTAAGCGCTGAGGGCTATCCTTAACATTAGTAAAATCTTTTAACCAATTATAACTTATAAGCATAATGGATTCCTTAATAAGTAAATGCTTTAACAAACGGCGGTGAAATTATAATCATACGCGCGAATTAATCCCGAATGAAGTTCCCTTATGGAAGCAGTGCTTCGGGATAAATTCAGACAAGCAATTTATGTTTATTACGTTCCATAAATTGCGTCTTCATTTAAAATTGTTTTAAAAATCTATAGTCATTTTCAAAAAATAATCTAATATCATTTATGCCATACTTCAACATAGCTATTCTCTCTACGCCCATACCAAAAGCAAAACCGCTAAACTCATTATAATCATAACGCACAGCTTTAAAAACCTCGGGATCAACCATACCGGCACCCCCGATTTCAAGCCATCCGGTATCAGAACAAACGCGGCAGCCTTTCTGATTGCATACAAAGCAAGAAACATCTAAATCGGCGCTAGGCTCCGTAAAAGGAAAGAAATGAGGCCGAAACCTTACTTTAACATCTCTACCAAACATCTTTCTCACAAAAACCGAAAGAGTGCCTTTTAAATCAGAAAAGGTTATATTCTTATCAACCAATAAACCTTCCGCTTGATGGAACATAAACGAATGGGTGGCATCTACAGCATCGGGCCTGTAAACTTTTCCGGGCACAATAATCGCGATAGGGGGTTTTTCCTTTTCCATAACTCTCACTTGAACCGGAGAGGTGTGTGAACGCAGAAGAAGATCGTCTCTTAAGTAAAATGTATCAAAGGCATCTCTGGCAGGATGATCAAGGGGAATATTCAAGGCTTCAAAATTATAACATTCTTTTTCCGCTTCAGGGCCTTCAACCACATTAAAACCCAGAGAAGTAAAAACGTCACATATTTCATATATCGTCTTCGTAATCGGGTGCATATGGCCACGCGTATTTTTAATACCTGAAATCGTGATGTCAATTTTTGGCATTAAACTAGCTTCATTAAACGCGATTATCTTAATTTCAATCTCTTGGCTAATCTTCCGCTTAAAAATATTAGCCGATTTACCAACTTCGGCTTTTTGTTCTACTGTTAAATCTTTGAGGCCTTTTAAAATTTGGCTGAGTTTGCTTTTTCTGCCCAGATATTTTATTCTAATTTTTTCTATATCTTCGCGATCTTGAGCCTTATCAAGTTCAGAAAAAGCTGTCTTCTGTAATTCTTTTATCTCTTTAAGCATAAAATTATTTTAACTTCTTTTCTATTTTTTTCTTTTCTTTATCCAATTGTTTCATTTTCTTGATGCCGGTTCTAATCTTACCGATTTTCTTTTCAGTCTTTATAATTTCATCAAGGGCGTCCAAATCCTCAATACCTTTAGGAATATAGCTTTTATCATCCATTGCTACTAAGAGCTGCTCTGTTTCTCTATATCTCAACTCTAATATCTTTAAGATGTTATTCAACCTTCTATCTTTGCTAATTTCAGCGATGATTTCACTTAACTCCGCGTGCTGCCTCTTAATTTTCGCCATTATAATGGCTTTATTCATAGCT
>CBDUVS010000085.1:0-5092 GCA_965370735.1 uncultured bacterium
AAAGAAAGAATTAAGCGGAATTATAATAGAAAGTGAAAAATGCCGGATAAATTAATCACAATTGCTACCTTTAGTCATCCAATAGAAGCTCATATTTTAAAAACAAAGCTTGAGTCAGAAGGTATAGAGTGTTTTATTGCTGATGAGAATACTGTTACTATGAATTGGCTTTATTCAAACGCAATTGGCGGCGTTAAGCTACAGGTAAAAAAATCACATTTTAAAAGAGCTATGGCAATTATTCAGGAAAAGCACACAAATAAGTTGTCACAAAACAAACTATATAAAAGCAATAATGACCCACATTGTCCTAAATGCAATTCAACAAATGTATGTTATGAGAAATTTTCTCGCCGCTTCGCGTTTATATCATGGATTCTTTTGGGTGTTCCGCTGCCTTTTATTAAAAGAAAATGGAAATGTAATGAATGTGGGTATGAGTGGAAAGCTAAAAAATAAACAGGGGAGAGGTGTTTTTTTAGAAACTCCTCCCCTACGTTCCACCGCCGCGGTGGAACGTAATTGGTTGATGTAGGGTTTGGGTGGTAGGAGAAATTATAATGGAACTTCAATACTATAAAGAAAAACTTGAAAATATTAAAAAGATTTATAATAATGGTAATGGTTATGTCCTAGAAGCGAAAATCTTAGCTGTTTGCTTGGTGGCTGCATTATCAAAAAAGTATATGAAGTTTAACGAGAAAGGCTCGAACGATATAAAAACTTTTATTAAAACCTCTAAAGATCAACTCTATTTTACAAAAACATTAGAAGAATGTTCACATTACCCATGGAAAAAAGTTCATACAGCAAAGTTACATAAACAAATTAACAATCCAATATACAAAGACAAAATGCCACAAAAAATACTAAAAAAAATACAAAAATATGCAGAGGAATTATTCTCTAGAATTGACTACACTAACCTTTCAGATTCCATAAAATATGATATTGACTACGATGTTATAAGGGATAAAATAAATAAAATTGGTGTAAGAGGAGGCATTTCCAACGATTCTAAAGAGAAAATATTCACAGCAATATTCAATTTAAAAAGAAGCTCTATATTATACAAAGACTACAGGTGTAACTTGACGCACGAATATAGAGATAGCCATGAATCATTAGAACAATGGATATCGGATGACAGAAATCCTACAGATTGGCCAACTAGTGGCAAAAAATACCCACAATTTAGCATCAATACAAAACACATTATAACATCTATTGAACAAATTATTGGCGTACTCGAAAAAGCAGAATAATAAACTGTAACCTTATGCACAAATATCCGAAGATTTGGCGAAAAAAACCCCTTAAATACCACCTCGGAGGTGGTAAGACAATTAGATAAATAAGGGTTGTAAGAGAGAAAAAATAGGGTATATATGGCCGTGTAAGGGCATAGTTTTGCCGGGGCCATACCAAACCATTAGCCATTTTATAGTTAAATTCCATTTATAGTTAAATTCCAAAAAACCACTCTTACATGTAAAGATTCATAAAAAATAAAATTTCCGGATACTGATGATAAATAGAGCGTGAGAGTGGGAAGTTTATCCACAAGTTGTGAACTATTTGCCGTAAGTGCATATAAAGTATGTAGTTGCGGTCTCTTTTTGCCCTATGCTGTAGTTAACATAAGATACATTATAGGACATAGCTATAAACAGCTTTGAGCTGCAAATACAAGTTTATATAGAGTTTTCTGTATGGAATGATTGAATCTACTAGCGCTTCTTTATCCCTTTATCACAGCTAGCGGACGCATTTTTATTTCGGGTTTAATAAGATCATTCTGATTATCAATGACAACCTGAATGTCCTTATAAGCGCTTGACGCTTCATCTAAATCTCTTTTTGTGCGAATTGAATGAATTATACCCTGCTGCTCCAACTTGGCTCTTTCTTGGCCCAAATCAAGGCTTTTACGAGCTTCATTACGACTCATTTTACGGCCGGCCCCATGTGAACATGATGTAAAGCTATCCAAATTTCCAAGGCCTTTTACAATATAACTTGGTGTACCTTGGCTACCGGGAATTATCCCAATTTCATTAATTCGAGCGCTTGTAGCGCCTTTTCTATGAACAAAAACCTTATTACCAAAATGTTCTTCCAAAGCAACATAATTATGATGTATATTTATTTCATTTTCAAAACTACAGTGCGTAACTTCAGCGAACACTTGCTTAATAAATTTTAACATAAGAGCTCTGTTATTTTTCGCGAACTCCAGGCAATATCGCATCTCTTTTAAATAACAAACCCCCTCCCTGCTATCAGCCATTAAATAGGCCAGGTCATAATTTTTTGGTACACTATATGGTAGATTGTTAGAAATTTCTTTAGCCATTTTATTATAAAAGTTAGCAACTTTATAACCAAGATTCCTACTTCCCGAATGAAGCATTATCCAAATATAGCTGTCAGAAGCTTTTTGGATTTCAATAAAATGATTTCCGCCGCCTAAAGTGCCTAATTGCCTTAAAGCTGAATTATACTCTCTTTTAGTAACTACATAATCACTGTCTTTGCTAAATATCGCTTTGCCGGAAAATGGCATTAATTTTTCATTCTGCGGCTCTTTGTGATGATCAAAACCTAAAGGAACGTATGATCTAATGCCTCTTAAAACATCTTTAATAGTGTTCTTATCCATATCCTTAAGCGTAGTTTTAAGTGCGACCATGCCGCAACCTATATCAACTCCTACAGCATTTGGAACAACAACGTTTTTAGCAGCTAAAATGGCACCTATGGGCATACCATAACCAAGATGACAATCGGGCATAATAGCTATATGGCTATAGGCAAACGGCAGATTGGCGAGATTTTTAATTTGAGTCATGGCAGACTCCTCAATCTCATCAATCCACATTTTTATGGGTACTTTTTCTGTTTTAATTTCTTTAATCATCGCATAATAAAAAAGACCGGCTTTAGAAACCGGCCTTAGGTTATTTATGATTTAATTATTCACCGCGCCAACACTGAACGCAGAGTTTTTCTTTCGCGATTCCAATAGCTTTAATCATATTGTCTATAGAGATATATTTTAAAGTTGTCACATTCATATCTTTGGCTATCCAATCGACCATTTTTTGATACTTTTTAGATGATGGATTTAGATAATTATGGATATCCTTAACCGCAATATGGCCTTCTAAAGCCTTAATCGCGCGCCTGGCGGCTAATTCCTTAAGCGTTCTGGTAGAGGTATTAAAATGACAGGGAAACATTAACGGTGGACAAGCTATCCTTAAATGAACCTCTTTGGCTCCACTTGCCCATAATTTATTAATTGTATAATTTTTGAGCTGTGTACCGCGCACTATAGAATCATCACACAAAACTATTCTATTGCCCTTAATAACATCCCTAACGGGTACCAGCTTCATTCTGGCAATTAAATCCCTCGTCTTCTGTGATGGCGGTGAATAGCTTCTGCCATAGCCTTGAGTGTACTTAACCAAAGGCCTTCTATAAGGTTTTTTTGACTCGATAGCATAACCTATGGCATGAGCTGAACCGGAATCAGGAACGCCGGAAACAATATCTACTTCAATATCATCATTTTTAGCTAATAAGCGGCCGCATCTCTCCCTTACTAACTCTACATTTAAACTCTCGTGATTAGACGCCGGGAAACTAGCGTAAATCCATTCAAAGGAACACATCTTATTCTCTTTTCCCGGCTTTGCTAACTGTTTAATACCATCTTTAGACATAAAAATAATCTCTGCCGGTTCAAGATATTTTTTTATTTCAAAACCAAGATTAGCAAAAGCGCATGTTTCTGTAGTAACCGCCCAGGAATCATTACTCTTTCCAATAACTAATGAAGAGCGGCCCATTTTGTCCCTGGCTATATATATTCCTTCTTTAGTGAGTATTAATAAAGAACAAGAACCCTTAATTTTAGAAAACGCAAATTTTATACCATCAACTATATTCTCACTCTGGGATATAAGCTTGGCAACTACTTCAGTAGAGTTTATTGAACCGTTAGTTAGATCTGAAAAGGAGCTACCTAATTGATGTAATCCTCTAATGAGCTTATCGGCATTTTGCAATAAACCATTTGTGATTATGGCGAATGGGCCAAATTTAGAATTTAAGTAAATGGGTTGGGCATCTTTATCACTTATAACTCCTATCCCCTTCTTTCCCGCCATATTGCTATAATCTTCATAAAATTTGGACTTAAACTGGCTTTGTTTAATATCATGAATCTTTCTATGAAGCTCTTTTCCCCAAACCGCCATACCGCCAAACTGTGTACCCAAATGCGAATGGTAATCCGTGCCATAAAAAAGCGTTTGTATACAATTCTTCTTAGATACTACACCGAATAAACCACTCATCAAGCATTCTCCCTGTTTTTATAAGAAAAAAATCATTAGTCACCAGACACAAGTCATAAGTCATACCCTTTCGGGCACAAGCAAGCAAGATACAAGATACAAGAAACAAACAATATTCAATATCCAATAATCAAACAATTTCTCTTGTCTTGGTTTGGTTATTTAAATTTGGTCATTGGTTATTAGTTGTATCTTGTCTCTTGGTTATTGTATCTTGTTTCTTATATTTTATCATAAAAATCTTCAATGATTTCTTTTGCTTCATCTATGCTGTCTGTCATTTTAAATATATCCATGTTATTCTTGGTGATAAGGCCGGACTTGAGCATAGAGTTCTTAAACCACTCGATTAACCCTTTCCAGTAAGATTTTCCAAAAACAACAATTGGAAACGGGACAATTTTCTCAGTTTGAATCAGCGTAATAAACTCCGCGAATTCATCCAGTGTTCCATATCCCCCGGGAAAGACTATCACAGCTTTCGCGTATTTAGCAAACATAACCTTGCGAACAAAGAAATATCTAAAATATAAAGCCTTAGTTATATGAGGATTGGGTTTCTGCTGAAGAGGTATTTCTATGTTTAACCCAATTGACTCTCCTCCCGCCTCCTTAGCTCCCCTGTTAGCCGCTTCCATAATACCGGGCCCCGCGCCGGTTATTATAGAATAACCATCCTTCGCTAATTTATAAGCCAGTTTTCGGGCGGCATTGTAATATTTCGA
>CBDUVS010000086.1:0-5024 GCA_965370735.1 uncultured bacterium
CCTGGTCTATTTCAATAATTTTCCTAATGATTATTATATTCTAGGTGGGGGATTATATCAAAATGGTGAAAACCACCACCATTTCATATAACGTTCTGCGGATATACGACGTTCGGCTCTGCCGAATGTGCCGAAGGCCAAGCCCGAAGGGTGCAGCGTATAACCGCTGTTATATGCTGTTGCGAACATGGTTAATATACATTCTCTAAAATAATTCTCTTATTAAATGACCCACGTTTATTTTCTTTATTCTGTCTGATATTTTCAAGATCACTAATCGAAATATTCTTATATTTTAATATTGATAATAACACTTCAAAGATATCAGCAATTTCTTCTATTGATTCATCTTTCATAAATTCATTTATTTCTTCGTATAATTTTTCTTTGAGTTTAATCCAATATTCTGAATCAGAAGCAATATGAAAATTATATTCTTGACCATTAGTTTTAATTATGTTTAAAATGTTATCTCGGACTAATTTATTATACTCTTTCATAGTTTTATCCTCATAGTATTTATCTTGTGAGCAATTGCATATAACGGTTTCGGGATTGCCGAAGTCGCCGAAGGTGATTTTGACAAAGTCGGCAACCTCGTGTTAGGCGACCGTTTTGCTTGGTATTTGCCCCTGTGATCAACCATTTGAGCCCGGCTACGGCTAATATATTAACCTTGGAGCACGGGCATCGGTAAGTATCCTCATCGAGCCAGGACCCGGTGGTACGATACCGAAAGCCTTGAGTGTATAAGCCATGTCTCTAATGCCTCGAATTGAGCAGCCATGCCAAGCACCCGCTCAAATGTGTGGTTAGGCAGATGGTCCATATACGCCTGCTACTCTTCCGCTTCCCCAACTGGTTCTCGCCATGTTGCGATATGAGTGTTGTTTCCAGTTCCCTGCCAGAAGTGGAGATAAACTGGCTTCTCATTCCGCAGCATATCAATAAGATCCGGTAAGCTTGAACGTTTGTAGTACAGCCTGTACTTCCCGCCCGAGTCTTGATATGCCTCCCGAAGCTTTTCTGAATCCGGCCTAATATAGGCGGTCGCAAAGTTCGCTTCACTGGCATCATAGAAGGATACCTTGGCAGGGTTCTCTCCTGACGAAAAGAGAGCACAACGATATTTTTTGATCTCTATTGTTGTGTATGGCATAGAAGATCACCTCCTTTCATTTTTTTTCATTCCGCCAAGCAAAATGTCGCCTAACTTAAAATAATCGAGCTACTTCGTTTATGCACGACTCCAGGTAAAGTTTCGAAAACTAACCACTAATATTCCTTGTGGTATATCTTTATAGATTCTTAGTTTATCATAAACTTATTTTATTAATTCTACAAATAATAATTTTATATATAGGTAAGTCTACGCCTTTTTATTATATTTTTACAATTCTTCTTTTATTATTTTTTCTTTCTAACTACCCCATTAAGATTTACACTATCCTGACTAACAGGGGAATTATAACAGTTTGCGAAACTGGGGGTGGGGCATACGGGGAGCGAGCCTTGTGCAGTAGCAAAAAAAGCTCTTGGCGGGCGGTCGTGGTGATGAGATGACCAGAAGTTATTTACCGGGAAGTTAACAAAATCAGGTTAAGAGGTCATTTTAATAAAATACCGGGGGAGAGAGAAAAAGAGGCCTTCTTTTTAACTGTAATTTTTATTAATAAAGGTGAGTTAATGGAGTGAGAGAGTAGCCTCTTTGCTGATTAGGAAAAAAATTATTTAAGCCTAGTCTATTTCAATAATTTTCCTAATGATTATCATTTTTTTCCTTTCCTTTGTGTGCTACAAGAATCAACCTCTTTGCTGTATGATCGTATGGTTTACCAGTTAAATCCCCATACACATTAATTAGATTAAAGCCACATTCATTTAAGAGTGCAGTAAGTTCTACTGCCGAATAAAGACGAAGGGAAATTTTACATTCTTCCTTTTTCCCATCTTTTATCAGGATCCAGCGATTCTCAACCCAACTCCAGTTTTTACAAATTTTACATTCTTCCAATACTATATTATTATCTACTTCATGCCAATTGCGTTCGCAAAATATACGGGCAAGAACTTCCTTCCCCATAATATCAATTAAAAATATGCCGTTGTTTTTCAGCGAGCGGTATACGTTAGTTATAACCTTTTTGTCATCCTTTACATCTTTAAAATAACCAAAAGAAGTAAAAAGATTAATAGCCACATCAAAAATGTTAGGTTTACAAAAACTCCTCATGTCTTCATGTATAAACTCGACTTTGATTCCCTCTGTTTCTGCTTGTTTACGAGCTTTTTCCAAATAATTTCTGGTTCTATCTACACCTATTACGGAAAAACCACGTCGGGCTAATTCCAAGGAATGTCTCCCTGGTCCACAACAAAGATCAAGAACAGAAGCCCCAGGGTCAATTTTTAGTAAGGAAATGATGTTTATTACTTCCTCTTGCGTCTTTTTCCAGCGTTGCTTGGGAAATAGAACGGGAGCCCATTTCATCCAAAAATCATCTTGTTCATGCCATGCTTTCATTACTTACCTCTTTATCTAGGCACATGCCGCCTAATTTAAAATAATCGAACTACTTCGTTTATGCACGACTCCAGGTAAAGTTTCGAAGATTAATCACATAGATTCTTATGCTTATTATAACTATTTTTATTAATTCTACAAATAATGATTTTATATATGGATAAGTCTACGCCTTTTTATTATATTTTACAATTCTTCTCTTATTATTTTTTCCTAGCTACTCCATTAAAATTTACACTATCATGACTAACAGGGGGGATTATAACAGTTTGCGAAACTGGTGGGGGTGGAGCATACAGGGAGCGAGCCTTGGGCGGCAGCAAAAAAAGCTCCTGGCGGGCGGTCGTGGAGATGAGATGACCAGAAGTTATTTACCAGGAAGTTAATGAAAGTAGGATGATTATTATTTTCTAGGTGGGGGGTTATATTAAGATGGTGAAAACCGATATTTCATATGATGTTTTTATGATTATTATCGAATATCTTTTCTCCCACACGTTTGAAAGATAACAAACTGGGATTCTGATGCTTTTGTTTTTCTATAATTGGCTTTAACTTATTATAATCAGCACGCCAAATTTCACAGAGTTGATATTTATTGTCAAGCAAGACAAGAAGTGCGTAGTCAAATTCATGTTTAGAAAAATGACCCGTCCGACCTGCATTCCGAGGTAACCCCTCAGAATCACTTCGGCGGGTCTTAATTTGAACTCGCAAACCATCTTCGGTCACAGCATCAAAACCCTTTGAAAGATAATCTAATACTAATTTAAGTCCAAGTTGGTGACAAGCCAAGAGTTCGCCGACTTCACCTGTAATGCCAAGTTTTCTTTTCCCATGAGTTGCCGCTTCATATATCAGTGCCGCATTAATCGCCGGCTTGAGCTTATTGATAAGTTCGCCGTCTACTGTTATTGTTTTGAGATTTGCCATGTTTTGAAGCATTTGCTCTTCTCCGTTATGCCGCCAAAATTTCAGATAACGTTTCGCGGATAAAAGAAGTCCCGCCTTGGGGGGATTTGGGGAAATCTTTGATTCCCCTTTTATCCGCTGTTATCGGAGTCTCGGCTTTGCCAAGACCGAGCCACAAAGTGGCAAAGAGTTGCCCGAAGCTCATTTCAAATTCTATTTCCATACTTCTTTATCTCCCTTTTTCATATACCTAAGAGTGGAAAGATTATATAAGCCAATAAGTTATTTAGTGAATGCATAAGCATGGCTGAATAAAGGTTTTTAGTTTTTAAATAAAGGAAAGTTGGTATAAAGCTCCAAAAGAAGATATAAACCATTAACCCGGGCCCAAAGAAGAAATGAATGCTGGTAAAGACTAAAGCAGCAAGCAGTATCGCAAAATATCTGTTCTTCATCTTTCCCATAAATGCTGTTAGGATGTATCCACGAAAAAGGATTTCTTCTAATGCTGGGGCTAATACCACTACAAATATAAACGTAAGAGCAATATCTGACAAAGAAACCAGATTTATGGAATCGCCACCCCAATACATAGTTGTTCCTAAAGCTTTAATGACCATTTCTATTAATGGATACATTAAAAAGGCAATTATTGTGCCCACAACGGCATATCCTATTCCTTTAAGGGATAACTTACCCTCTAAACCTATTTTGCTAAAACTAATTCCATTCTTACGCATCAAAAAGAAGAGAATACCTACTGCAATTATCATTCCAATTTCATGCACTCCAATAGCAAAAATGGCTATGTCACCAACAATTCCAGATTCTAAGATAGGCTTGGTTGGATCGCCTTGAATAATTCCACCAATGACCCCAAAAACTAAGCAGGTAAGAATAAAGCTAAACCAAGCTAATGGCAACCATTTCAAACATAATTTATTTTCTTTTTCAATGTATTCACTCATTTCTATCCTCCCTTTTCTAAAGATTTGGTTGAATCGTTTTTATAAATCTATCTGTCTCCTAGCTTTGGGCAATTTACGATAACTTAAAATAATCGAATTACTGCTTATTATAAACTAATTTTATTAATTCTACAAATAATAATTTTATATATAGGTAAGGCAAGGGGTCCTTCTTGTATCGGGAAGGATCCCTTTATAGTTTTATAATATAGTGAGCATTTATAAGGAAATCAAAGAAATAGGAAGCTTTATACATTATAGAGGGCAATGATGTTCTAATATTGACTATTATATTATAATATGATAATATGTTCATATACAACACTTAGTTTTGCTTGAACTAAAACCCATCCTCGATCTGATCGAGGATTCAAAAAAAAGGAGGTGAAAAAAATGGCAACAGTAGTAACCGTTCCTCGTGATTCATCCTTGCAGTTTAGACTAGTAGTAGGCACCAATCCTGTAACCGGAGCACCTATCATCCAGAGCAAGACCTTTAATAAGATTAAATCTGCTGCTAGCGATCAGGATACCTATGATGTAGCTACCGCTTTAACCGGCTTGCAGAAGTACCCTTTGGATGAGATCAGATTCGAACAAGAATCCCAACTAACTGAATA
>CBDUVS010000087.1:0-5022 GCA_965370735.1 uncultured bacterium
ATTGGATATTGAAATTTGAATATTGTTTGCTTGTGCCCGAAAGGGTATATCTTGTATCTTGATTATTGTATCTTAAAGCTTTTATATAGCCTCCTTAAAATATTATTTTTCTTTAGCTATAGCTAATTTTCCGGTTCTAGTCATTTCTTTTAGCTTGTAATTTGATAACTCTTTAAACAACTTTTCTACCCGGGAGCTGTCTCCGCAAAATTCAACCGAAAGGGTCTCATTTTTCTCGTCAAAAATCTTAGCCTTATTCTTTTTTAAAACCTCTTTAATTTCTTTAAGGTTAGCAGCGCTGACTTTAACTTTAAAAAGTACCAACTCCCTGTCAATAAACCCCTTCTTAGTCAAGTCGTCAACCCTGATAACATCAATCAGGCGATTAAGCTGTTTATCTACCTGTTCTAATGTCCTGTCATCTCCGGTAACCACTATTGTCATGCGAGACATTGAGGAATCTTCGGTTTCTCCGACAGCCAGAGAATCAATATTAAAACCCCTGGCTGAAAACAAACTGGAAATATGAGCTAAAACCCCAAATCTATTTTCAACTAAAACAGAAATAACATGTTTCTTAAGTTTATTAGACATAATTCTACGCTAAGCCTCCCATCATCTCATTAATCGCGTTACCGGGCGCGACCATAGGAAAAACATTTTCCTCACCTTCAATATGAAAATCAATCAAAACCGGCCCCGCGGTCTTAATAGCTTCTTTGAGCGCCTTGACAACATCCTGTTTCTCGGTAACCTTAATACCTTTAATTCCATAACCTTCAGCTATTTTTACAAAGTCAGGATTCTTTAAAGGTGTAGATTGATAACGCTTATCATAAAACAACTCCTGCCATTGTCTAACCATTCCCAGGCATGAGTTATTTAGTATTAATATTTTAACCGGTATCTTATACTCGGCTACCGTAGCTAATTCCTGAATGTTCATCTGAATACTACCGTCACCGGCAATATCAAAAACCAGCCTATCAGGGCATCCTACCTGAGCTCCCATAGCTGCCGGAAACCCATAACCCATTGTTCCCAGGCCGCCGCTGGTTAAAAAAGTGCGCGGTTTAATATGCTGATAAAATAAAGATGCCCACATCTGATGCTGGCCAACTTCAGTAGCGATAATGGCATTACCCTTAGTTAACTTATTAAGTTCTTCAATGATGTGCTGAGGATACAGTTTATTATCGCTTTTATAAGTTAAAGGATGACTTTTTTTCCAGCCGTCAATTTGTTTTAGCCAGGCATTGGTATTTGGTTTTTTATTCATTTTTTTATTTAAATCAACTAAAACACACTTACAATCACCGACTATGGGAATATCAACTTTAACATTCTTACTTATACTCGATGGATCAATATCAATATGAATCACTTTGGCGTTTGGGGCAAATTCATCAATTTTACCTGTAACTCTATCATCAAATCTGGAGCCAACGGCAATAATCAAATCCGAGTCCATAATCGCGTAATTAGCATAAGCTGAACCGTGCATACCCAGCATCTTTAAAGATAAAGGATGCGTCTCAGGAAAACCGCCCAAACCGGTTAAAGTTGTAGTAACCGGAATACCGTTTCTCTCAGCCAGTTCTTTTAATTCCTTCTCAGCTCCGGAAATAATTACTCCGCCGCCTGCATAAATAACAGGCCGCCTGCTTTTAGATATCAGTGCAGCCGCCCTTTTTATTTGACCAGGATGCCCCCTATATGTCGGGTTATAGCTTCTCAAGTTGACCTTCTTGGGATAATTAAAATCTATTTCCCGCAAAGTAACGTCTTTAGGCAAATCAATTAAAACCGGGCCGGGCCTGCCGGTTGAAGCAATATGAAAGGCTTCTTTTACTATACGGGCCAAATCCTTAACATCCTTAACCAGATAATTATGCTTAGTAACCGAGCGGGTAATACCTGTTAAGTCAGCTTCCTGAAAAGCATCGTTTCCGATCATATTAGTATTAACCTGGCCCGTTATGGCCACAATAGGAACAGAATCAAAATTAGCGGTTGCCAGGCCGGTAACTATATTAGTAGCTCCCGGGCCTGAAGTTACCATGCAAACTCCAACTTTACCCGTCGCTCTGGCATACCCGTCAGCCGCGTGAGCCGCTCCCTGTTCATGCCGCGTCAGAAGAAACTGAATCTTCTTGCAATCGTAAAGCTTATCTAAAATGGGCAACAGACATCCACCTGGTATACCAAAGATAACATCAACATTCTCTTTAATAAGTGAATTTATTAAAATCTGCGCGCCGCTTAGTTTCATTTTAATACTCCTAATTTGATTTTACCCCAAAAAATTATATAACCGCCAAAAAGCGGTCATTAACAAATAAAGCTATATTATTAAATGGTTTACGCTTAATTATAACATAAGGGTAATTGATGTCAAGAACACCTTTTGCTTAGCAGTATTAAAGCGGCGAGTAGCATTTTCTTTTCGTTCACCGCATTTACCACCTTCGAGGTAGTATGAGTGGCATTCCCCGCCAATAAACTTGATATTCAGCCTATATTGAGGTAAAGTATAACTATTATGCGAAATCTATGGGTTTATACACTAACGATAATAATTTATCTTATTTATCCTTGTCTTGGATATACGGAATCCAATAGAACTTTACTTATTGCCGATTTCGACAAATGCTCTAATTTCAATTATCTTCGCGGCCAAATGGGAGGAGATAAAAAAGCGCCCGGTACATGCGACACTTCTTTTATTACAAATTCCATTGATGTCTATGGCCGCGCCGGAAATTCATTAAAATTAGATTTTGACGTTACTCTTTCCGGCAGTTATTCATTCTTCTGGTGCAAACTAGGGTCAAAAATTACAGATTCCTCAAAGGCTACAGAACATCTTGATTTATCCCCATATAAATATTTATCATTCTATGTAAAAGGATTAACAGGGAATGAAATTTTCAAAATTGAAATACATCAAGACACAGATAATAACCATATTTTTAATTTCGATAAGGACATCGTAAGCTCGGTCTATGCTCCGGCATATTTAAAAAAAGGTATTATAAATAAGTGGCAAAAAGTACTTATTCCTTTAGAAGACTTTGCAAAGTTGAAAGATAAGACAAAAACACTTGAGATAGTTTTTGTTTTTGAAAATACATTTAATAAAGAAAACCCGAAATCTTCCGTTTTTATCGATAATTTAATTTTAGGTACGGCCTTTATCCCTAACGACAAAGAAATGCCGCGTTCACCGCTCAGAAGCAGTTTTAAAGTTAACAATAAACTCTTAAAAGACGGAATATCATTTAAACCGCCGGTTCAGCTGCAAGTAGAAGCCCTTAGCGCTTTAGATGATAATTCGTTAGAAAATATTCACTTTATGTTTAAATATTCAGACTCAGATTATTACAGAACCATGGGATATGATTATAATACCGATGATAATATATACAACATAACCTGGCCCGCGACCAATTTGCCGGTTGATAAAACATATAGTATACAAGCTGAAGCGGAAGACGCGGCCGGAAATAAAACGAGGATGATATTTCCCGTAACAAAATGCGAACTGAGCCCTTTAACTGATAGTGAATTTTTAAATCTTTTAAGTAAAACGGCATTTAATTATTTCCTTGATTATCAAGACCCTACAACAGGTCTGATATCGGATAACTCTCAAGGAGGTTACGCGAGTATTGCCGCGACCGGATTCGGATTGGCCGCTTATGTTATTGGGGCTGAGCGAGGTTGGATAGAGAAAGAAGAAGCGGAATCAAGAATTATCAAAGCTCTTGATACCTTCTTAGAAAATCCTCAACACACAAACGATATACTCGCGCAAGGTAAAGATGGTTTTTTCTATCATTTTTTAGACATGAATACCGCCAAGAGAGCGGGCGATTGTGAAGTATCTATTATCGATACCGCCCTGCTTGCCTGCGGCGCTTTAACAGCCGGTGAATACTTTGGCGGAGAAATAAAAACAAAAGCGGAAAAACTTTATGGAAATATTAACTGGCCTACCTTTTACGACAAAGAAAAAAGTCTCTTTTATATGGGTTGGTCTCCAGAAAAAGGGTACTTTGGCAGACATTGGAATTTCTTCACAGATGAGGTTCTCATCATCTCTCTCTTGGCAATTGGCTCACCCACTTACCCGGTTGACTCCTCAACTTATTATGCTTTTGAAAGAAAAGAAGGAAGATACAAGGACATCGGTCCTTTTATCTATTCCTTTAATGGTGCCTTATTCTGTCATCAATATGCTCATGCCTGGTTTTGCTTTAAAGACAAGCGGGATGAAAAAGGCGTTAACTGGTGGAAGAACTCATATCTGGCTACCTCAGCCAACAAGCAATTCTGCATAGATAACGCCTCTGCTTATAAGACTTATGGGCCTGACTCCTGGGGCATTACCGCCTTCTATTTGCCCGAGGCCTACACTATGCATTTTGGATGCCCGCCTTGCGGCCAAAACGCACCTATGCACAACGGCACTGTTTCGCCTGTAGGTGTGGCCGCCTCAATGATCTTTACACCCAAAGAGTCTTTCTTCGCTTTAGAAAACTTCTTTACAAACTATTCTAACCTCTGGGGCCATTACGGCTTAAGGAATTCATTTAACTTAGATAGAGGCTTCTACGCGCCTGTTTACTATGGTATAGACAGAGGCCTTATGCTTTTAATGCTGGAGAACTTCAAAGACAGCCTTGTCTGGAACTCATTTATGAAGAATGAATATATGCAAGATGCTTTAGATAAAGTTGGTTTTAAAGAAGTAGAAGATGAGGCAATAGCAGAGCCTCAAAAAGACTACCCTGGACTAATTGAATCTCTAAAAGAGCAGGTAAAATCAATTAAAGATAAAAATCAAAAGGCACTTCTACATTATATGATAGCTGATAGTTACATAAAATACTTAGAAACATTAAGGCAAAATGATTTGGATAAATTCAGGCTCTATATTAAGGTAAATGATATTTTCCATGAAGATGCCTTAAAACATCTTGACCGCGCCCTACAGTTAACCTCTGATGAAGGCCTTAT
>CBDUVS010000088.1:0-4958 GCA_965370735.1 uncultured bacterium
AAATATCAACCTTGAACTCCAGCGAGGCCTTACCATTAATTCTCCTTTGTTTCATTGATTCAATATCCCTCATTCTTAAAAAGCAAAGAATGGGGGATGAATTCGACCATATGATTTACGCTCCTTAATAGTCGCCTAAATCATGGTCTCATTTATTATATCAAATGCAACATATTTTTTCAAGTTACTTCATATAAATTACCGACTCAAACTTAAAAAGAAATAATACCGGCTTCCGCCACCTCGGAGGTGACGCGACAGATTTTGTGGATATTTTTTTAAGGTGGTATAAATGTTTGAATTTTATGGTATAATATTTATAGAGGTACGGAAAATGCGAAAAAAAGGTTTTTCTCTGATAGAATTAATGATTGTACTTGTTATAATTGGGATACTTATTAGCCTTATATTCCCGGCGGCAAAAAAAGCCCGTGATGGCGCCTTACAGAGGCAATGTGCCAATAACCTTAATCAGATAGGAACCGCCTTTATTCTTTACGCCAAAGATAACAACGGCTTATTTCCCAATGAAGAAGCTGAAGTCAAAAGTTTTGCCCAGATATTAGTTGATGACGGTTACCTTCCAAACAATGACAGCCTTTTTGACTGCCCCACGAATCCAGCCAAAGGAACCGTAGCCGCCCCTGATTACACCTATATAAACAAAGCTGGTAACCCTGAATATCCCTATAGCATATATACCAGTGATTGGCGTATCCTTCTCCACTGTAAGAACGATTGCCACAGCGGCGGTGAAAACCTGCTTAATGTTTCCGGAAGGGTTTACTGGGAAAGAAATCCGGGATATTAATAAGAGAAAGATGTTATGCGAGGTTTGTTTTTACTCTTGCCTAAAAAGATCGTATCTCTCGTCAAGCGACGCCAAAAATTTCAGGCTAAAAGTACGGAAAAAAACCGGTATCGGCAATAAAAGCGTATTAGCAATAAAATACGCGCAAATTATGGCCGCGATAGCAATTATTCCAAAAATAAACCCGACAGCTACCTTAAGCCCTAATGGCAGTAAACTTAAAATCCCCATAGCAAGCATAAAAAGCAAGGCTCCCAAAAGAACAACTATAATAACAAAAAATAGAATAATTAATCCCGTAGCCATAGCTCCCGCGATGCCCAAGCCAAAATTTATAAAGAAGAAAGCTGTGAAATTACCTACGTTCTTTTTAAGTAGCGCGCTTGCCTCGCTCCATGAAGACATAAAGGCCTGCTTCTTTTTATACATAATAGGGGTAACAAAATTCTCAACAAAGAAATAAATTAAACCCGCCGCCAATAAGAGTAATACAAATAAGGCTATATGAGGCATAACACTTCCGGCCGCTTTAAAAAAGTTAACATCGGCATTTTGATTAAATACTCCAAGCGCGTTTAAGGAAACATATCCCCTGAAAATAATCAACCCCAGAAACCCCAGATAAATAAAACCATAAGGTAAGTAAAAGAGGAATAATTGATTTCCTATAAACTTATTATTGGCCCAGGGAAGTTTTATCGAACCGTCATTTTTTACTATATCCTCAATAAATATAAACCTAAACCTTGAGCTGAGCCAGGTAAATATAGCCAAAATAAATAAGAAAATTACGCCTAAAATACTGACAGCGATATAACCGGCCGTGTCATTAAATGTCCCCTTTGACTCATTTACAGAACTTTGAGATTCAAGCGGTTCCCGCTCTAAGAAGGCGGGCATAACCTCAGCGCTCTCCTCGGCTTCAGCAAAACCTGAAGGCTGAAATATTATCCCGGCAGAAGGACAACTTTCAATGGCATTATTATTAGTTTTATCGCCCGGGATATTTATATTCATGTTAAAACTTAAATATCCGGCCATGAGCGCGATAAAAGTTAAAGCTATCCATTTCTTAAGACTAAAGGTTCTAAACAAAACATTAACCATCCAATCAAAAGAATCTTTTATAATATTACCAAAAGAAACTTCCATCAACATCCTCCCTTAAATGAGTCCGCCTGAAGCGGACGAATTTATCCCGGAGCTTTAGCAGAAATTATCAAAGATGATTTTAGCCTGCTTAAGCAAGGGATTATTTAAGAATGTAAGACGATAAATTCAATACCTATCAAACTACAGGATTATCCTTATCTTTATCTATCTCTTCCTCGTTGTCAGCGGCCGGCTTAGGTTTATCTTCAGATATATCGGGTAGCTTCAACTCATCTTCGGAATTTAAATCCGGCATCTTTAAATCTTCCTCATTAATTTCCGGCATTGAAGGATTCTTGGGCTCCACGACATCCTGCTTAGGAGGCAAATCTTCCTTCTTTGGTTCTTCTTCAGAAAAACCACCGCTCTCATCTTTAGGCTCACCTGCCTCGACATCCGGTATCTCAATTATCTTTGAGGGCTTATTCTCCCCCGCTTTTACAGGTTCTATGGATGATTGCTGAGAAAGCAACTCTTCTTTCTTTGGTTCTTCCGCGGGTTTTTCACCCGCTAAATAACTACTAGATAAAATAATTTGATCGCCATCCGTCGTTTTCTCTTGAGACTCCCGCTTAGGCGGCTTCTCTTGTTGAAGTTTATCGCTATCTAAAGATCCCATAGTCCGATTACTTACGTTGGGAAGCGGCACCCCGCCTACTTCCGCATTTGTAGCCTCCGCCCGCTTACTAAAAGCCGCAGTGTCATCAATTTTTATCTCTAAATCCTCTACGGCTGTCGTGGGCTCAGGCAATACCCGCTCATCATCAACTTTATTCATTTGACTTGAAACAGCGGCAAGTTTCTCATATATCGGCCAGTCTATAAAAGCTAATATCATCAGAAGCGCAAGCACAACTAATCCATTTACAACAGGGATTAATAATAAAAATGCCGGTGCCGGTGAAAAACCGGCTTTCCTTAAGATACGGGCAAAGAACCAAACACATAAAAGACTCACAAGAACTAAAGGAATTAACATAACTATAGCCATGCCCCCCATAAAAGCATAAATTGTATTAAAAGAAAGGTCCAGGGGACTTGAAATCATGCTGGAAGCTAATACCTCATCCAATGAGGCGGCCGCGGCAACTCCAACTGCCGGAGTAAAGGTTATCTCTATCTCTTTATTTGTCTCAATCATCATCCCATCAAGGCCTTTAAATATCGCTTGAGCTTGCTGAGAACTTTGAGTAGCCTGCAATTGAGCAAGAACTTCCGGCTTATCCAGAATTTTATCAAACTCTACATCAAACAAAGTAATAGTACTGCCACTTACATACTGCGCGTTAGTGGAAGTTATTTTACCATTAACTTCAATTAACCCCGCAAAGTGCATTCCGGCAAACATCTGCTTCATCATAGCCGCCTCGGCAGCCGAAGGTTTTTTTACCTGCGCTTGCACCGCGGCTTTATCGGCCTCAATGGAATCTTCCCGAGGAATCATAATTTTTAATGTAGGGTTATTCCCCAACTTATTAAAACTAAAGGTGACAAACTTCTCATCCTGGCCGGAGCCTTGAGCTCCCCCCATATCAGGGGTATCTCCCTGCTTAATTCTTATCTTTGCGACATCATCAAATTCAAAAACCGCCTGAGCATAGACCGATTTATCATTAGAGGAAATCTTAAAATCAATTAATTTGACATCCTGCCCATATTCAGCGGCTTTTTCTATAAAATCTTTCTTCTTAAAAAAATCTTCCTCACTTACAACCCGCCCTTCTTCGACAGGTATCATCTGCTGCATCTGTTTGATGATTTCTTTACTCATCCCCATGGTTTCAGTTATAATACCTGAACCGTCACCGTTAACTGTAACCTTAGTCGTTGAATCAATACAGCCTGAGATTGCTAATGAAATAATTATTACAGATAGTAAAAGTAACCGCCTTCTCATACGGATCTCCTTTATTTATTACTGTTATCCATTTTTCCCTGACTTAACTTTTCATATATGGGCCATTTACCAAAGGCCAGCATAATAATGATAATTAAAGCTGCCAGCTGGCCTAAACCCGGAACTAAAATTAAAAGGCTTAGAGGCCCGGGATAACCTGCTTTTTTTAATATCTGCCAGAAGCAAATTATAACAAGGGCGGTAATAACTAGCACAAATATAAATATAAATACAAAACCTATCCCAAAATCACCTGTCGCGCATTGACTATAATCCATTATATAACCTCCAATTTAAATTTTTAGCCGAACAACGGTTACATCCGCTCGCTTGCCCTTCTTGAATTTAAACCATTTACATTATTATAACACAATAAAAGGCCCTAAGACTAATTTTGTATTTATTCACATATACACTATTATCTTTAGGTTTCGCATTCGCGATATTTAATTATAGCACATTCTTTTAAAGAATTTAAAATTAACAAGAAAAAAGGCATATCTAACTAAAGATACGCCTTGGTTCTCTTTTTATAACGGAAAGCGGCACTCTGCGGATCGTCTATGCTGGATATTGAAAAACAAAACGCGCCAATATATCGACAATACCCCCTCAAGAAGTAAATTTTGCTTTTAGTAAGTAAATTATTGCTTAAAACCTGGAACCGATTTAGAGGCCCAACTCTTTCTCAAGGTCTCTATCAGCATCGATAAAAGATAAACCGGCATCATATCCCGATTTTGTTTTAACAGCTGAAGACGTCCAAATAATCTTAGCGCAATACTCTCTGTTATTAAGTGATTTTTTTAAAAATCTCATCTTAATTCTTAGCCCGGCATTCAAGTTGCGGTTTAAAGGTTCATCCATACCTTCTTTAAGATTACAGTCCTTATTAAATACCCAACCCGCGCATTTATCACAGGTTTCACAATTCCAGCCGGAAGGCCATTTTAGACAGACTCCACCCCTTGAAATATCAGCTGTCTTTACCTTTATTAAACCGGTGAGCGGAGTTATAAAGTTGCGTTTAACCAACTGACATACGACAGTTAAATCCATATCAATTCTTTTATTTCTACGTCTTTCATACATAACTTT
>CBDUVS010000089.1:0-4917 GCA_965370735.1 uncultured bacterium
AAAGATTATTTTTCTTATTTAAAGAGAAATTATGTTGAATTAGATTTTCTTTCAAGAAAACAGAAGATAGAAAAGGCTATAAGTTCTCTGGCGGCGAAATATAAGGGAGAGCTTTCGTATGACGTTGATTTATTAGATGAGTTAACTAATCTTTGTGAATATCCCGGATTTATTGCCGGGTCGTTTAATAAAAAATATTTATCAATTCCGGGAGAAGTGCTTATTACCAGTATGAAAAAAGGGCAGAAACTATTTGCTATTAGAGATAAGAGTAATAAAGTTATGCCGATCTTCTTAGCGGTAATTGACAGCAAGGTATCAAGTGAGGTTGCTAAAAATATTTGCAAGAATTACGAAAAGGTTTTAGAAGCTAAGTTAAAAGATAGCGAATTCTTTTTAAGCCGGGATACGAGAGAGCCTCTGGCTAAAAAAGTTGATAAGTTAAGAGATATTATCTTCCAGAAAGATTTAGGCAGCATGTATGATAAGACGGAAAGACTTATAAATATTTCTGATTTTATCGCGCGTCATTTGGGTTTAGATAAGAATAAAACTGATAAAGTTAAGCGATGCGCTTATCTGGCGAAGGCAGATTTAGTTACTGATATGGTTCGAGAGTTTCCCGCTTTACAGGGGATTGTTGGAAGCGGATATGCTTTAAAATCCAAGGAAGAGCCTTTGGTTTGCGAAGGTATACTGGAGCATTACCGGCCTAAGTCGCAAGATGACGATATACCCAAGAGCATAACCGGCTCTATAGTAAGTTTGGCTGATAAATTAGATAATATAACGGCTTATTTTAGCGTGGGTTTGGTGCCCTCCGGCAGTTATGATCCGTATGCTCTCAGGCGCAGCGCCCTGGGGATTGTGCGCGTCATAATAAATAAAAAGATATCTATATCTATGAATTTATTAATAGATAAAAGTATTTCCCTTATATCTGTAAGTAGCCAGATAAAAGCATTTGAGCTGAGAGCTAAAATAATTGATTTTCTTAATCAGAGACTCAGGCAACTACTCTCTCAGGATGAAATTGAAAGTGAATTGATTGAGTCGGTTATTATGGCTAATTGTGACAATTACCTGGATGTTGTTGAGAGAATCAATCAGCTGAAAAAAATAAGGCAGTCAAAAGATTTCTTTGAATGTTCTAAAATAGTTGAGCGTACCAGCAACATATTAAAAAAAGCGTCAAATGATTTACCGAGTGTTAATCGGAAATTATTCAAGGAAGACTTGGAAAAGCAGCTCTGGGATATATTCGAGAAAAACAGTAAAGATATCCTTGCTTTAATTAATAAAAAGAAGTATATTCAAGCTACAGAGAAATATGTTAGTGCGTTTAGCCAACCGGTGCATGTTTTTTTTGAGAAGATAATGGTCAACGTTGATAATGTCAAAATAAGGAATAATCGCCTATCTCTTATGAAAAACATTAATCAGCTCTATACTGCTAATGTAGCAGATTTGTCAAAAATCTCAATTAACCAAAATTAGTTTTAAAACAAAAGGAGTGAAGTAATGAAGAAGTTTGTCTACAGCTTTGGATCGGGAAAGGCGGAAGGGAAGACTCAAATGAAAAATCTCCTGGGGGGTAAAGGAGCTAACCTGGCAGAGATGACAAATATAGGTTTACCGGTACCTCCCGGGTTTACTATAACTACCGAAGCTTGCGAAGATTTTTACAAATTAGGTACGAAATGGCCCGCGGGATTAGAGAAGCAAGTTGATGAAGGAGTTAAAAAGCTTGAGAAAGATATGGGGACTAAGTTTGGAGATAGGGAAAATCCGTTATTGGTATCTGTCAGGTCGGGTGCCGCTGTTTCTATGCCGGGCATGATGGACACGGTTCTAAATCTAGGCATGAATCCTGAAGTAATTACCGCGTTAATTAATAAAACCGGCAATGAAAGATTTGCCTGGGATGCTTATAGACGATTTATTCAGATGTTTGGTGATGTTGTAATGGGTGTAAAACATGAACTGTTTGAATATGAACTGGCGGCCGTTAAGAAAAAATACAAAGCCAAAGAGGATACAGATTTAGATGCCGGCATGCTTTATGAAGTTGTAAACCGTTATATGAAGATTTACAAGAAAGTTACAAAGAAGAGTTTTCCAACCGACCCCAAAGACCAGCTCAAATATTCAATAAACGCTGTATTCAGCTCTTGGAATAATGAGAGAGCTAAAAAGTACCGTAAGATAAATGATATTAGAGGGCTTATAGGTACAGCTGTAAATGTGCAGGCTATGGTTTTTGGCAATATGGGGGATGCTTCCGGTACGGGAGTTGCTTTTACAAGAGATCCATCAACCGGTAAGAATGTGTTTTACGGAGAGTATCTAATGGATGCCCAGGGAGAAGATGTCGTGGCGGGAATTAGAACACCTTTGCATATTGAAACACTTCAAAAAGTTAATGCGAAGGTTTTTAAGCAGTTAATGAATATCAGAAAAAGATTAGAGCAACACTATAAAGATATGCAGGATTTTGAATTTACTATTCAGGAAGGCAAGCTATATATGCTTCAAACCAGAGGCGGAAAAAGAACAGCGGCAGCCGCGCTTAAGATAGCTGTTGATATGGTGAAAGAAAAACTGATAAACGAGAAAACCGCTTTATTAAGAATAGACCCTCAGCAGTTGGACCAACTTTTACATCCTATGTTTGATCCCAAGGTTGAAAAAGCCAATAATCCCATTGCTAAGGGTTTGCCGGCATCTCCCGGAGCTGCTTGCGGTGCAGTGGTTTTTACCGCGGAAAAAGCGGAGAAATTGGCAGCGGACAAGAAGGATGTAATTTTATGTAGAATAGAGACTTCTCCGGAAGATATTGGAGGTATGGACGCGGCTAAAGGTATTCTAACGTCTAGAGGCGGTATGACGTCGCACGCCGCTGTTGTAGCCCGGGGAATGGGTAAGTGTTGCGTCGCGGGCGCGGGAGATATTCAAATTGATTACAAAACTAAAAAATTTAAAGTTGGCAGCATAACAGTAAAAGAGGGCGATTGGATTTCATTGAACGGTTCCCTGGGTAAGGTTTACATAGGCAAAATTAAAACTGTTGAGTCGTTTTTATCGAGTGATTTTGATACGATTATGAAATGGGCCGATAAGTATAGAAAACTTGGTGTTAGAGCTAACGCCGATACGCCGCACGATACCAAAGTTGCCGTTAAGTTTGGCGCGGAAGGTATTGGCCTTTGTAGAACTGAACATATGTTTTTTGAAGGAAATAGAATTATTGCTTTTCGGCAGATGATTTTAGCTGACGATAAAGCGGGCAGAGAGAAAGCGTTAACTAAACTTTTGCCTATTCAAAGAAAAGATTTCGAAGGTATATTCAAAGCTCTCAAAGGAAGGCCTTGTACTGTGAGACTGCTTGATCCGCCCTTGCATGAGTTTTTACCTCATGACGCGGCCGGACAAAAAGAGATGTCAAAGGTAATGAAGATTTCAGTTTCAAAAATTAAAGATAAAATTGAATCTTTAAAAGAATTTAACCCTATGCTTGGCCATAGAGGGTGCCGCTTGGGATTAATTTATCCTGAGATATCCGATATGCAGGTACAAGCAATAATTGAAGCCGCGATTAATGTCAGCAGTAAGGGTATTAAAGTCCAACCGGAAATAATGATACCGTTAGTAGGCCATTATATGGAGCTTAAAATAGCCAGGGAAAAAGCGGAGGCGGTTATCGCTAATGTTTTTAAGCAAAGAAAGAAGAAGATAGCTTATACGATAGGAACTATGATCGAGGTGCCTCGTGCCGCGATTACCGCGGATGAAATTGCCGAGTATGCTGATTTCTTTTCTTTTGGAACTAATGATTTAACTCAGATGGGTTGTGGTTTTTCGAGAGACGACGCGGGTAAATTTTTACCTGATTATGTCTCTATGGGTATTTACGACTACGATCCATTCCAGGTTTTGGATACAGCCGGTATAGGCAAGCTAATTGAAATAGCGGTTACTTTAGGAAGAAAGAAAAACAAACAACTTAAGACAGGTATCTGCGGAGAGCACGGCGGCGAGCCTAAGAGCGTGAACTTTTGCCACAAGGTGGGCCTTACATATGTGAGCTGTTCTCCATATAGAATACCAATAGCTAAGGTCGCGGCCGCGCAAGCTGCTTTGGGAAAATAACTATATTATGGATATAATACGGTTGTATTTAAAAGACATAAAGGATATTCCGCTGCTTACTCCCGAGAGAGAACAAAAATTAGCTAAGAAAATAAAAAGGGGAGATAAGAAAGCGCGCGTTGAAATGATCCGATCTAATTTGCGCTTAGTTATAAATATAGCCAAGCGCTATAAATATTTTGGTGTTTCCATCTCTGATTTGATTGAGGAAGGAAACTTGGGATTAATGAAAGCGGTTTCTAAATTTGATCCAAAAAGAGGTTACCGTTTTAGTACATATGCTTCCTGGTGGATAAAGCAGTACATTACAAGGGCTATAGCTAACCAAGGTAAAACCATAAGAATTCCTGTTTATATGGCTGAAATAATAACTCGTTGGCGAAAAGTTACTGAACAGTTAGCTCACAAGTTTGGCCGGTCTGCCAATATAAAAGAAGTCGCCCGGATAATGAAAATGAGCATTGAAAAGGTTAGACAGATTGATGAGATAGCCTCAAAAGCAAGTTCATTGGATGCTCCAATAGGGGAGGATGGTTCCGGTCAATTTATGGATCTAATAGAAGATAAAAATATGATTTCTCCTACCGATGAATTAGCTAAGGTTTTTAGAAAAGAAAGAGTTGATAATTTATTGAATTTAATATCTGAAAGGGAAAAAGAGATATTGAATTTGAGATTTGGCCTTAAAGATGGTACAAGTTATACTCTGGGAGAGACGGCTAAAAGATTTGGAATAACCAGAGAGCGCGTTCGGCAAATAGAAAATGC
>CBDUVS010000090.1:0-4854 GCA_965370735.1 uncultured bacterium
AACAAGCCATTGAACCAACATTGCCAAAAACCGCATTTTTAATTTTTTCATCTATTTAAAATATCTGCCGGTAACACTCTGCCATAGCCCCTGGACATTTAATATTATCTCGGCAATTTCCCTAACAGCCCCGGCCCCCCCTTCATGAGCAGTCACATAATCGACTTTATCTTTCAACTGCCGAACGGCACAAGCGGTACAGGCTGAAAAACCTACTCTACTTAAAACCGGCAAATCAACCAAATCGTCTCCGATAAAAGCTGTTTCTTCACAAGTCAGTTTATATTTTTCAAGTATTTTATTATACGCGTCTAGTTTTATATACGCGTTTTCATAAACAGCATCAACGTGCATATCTTTAGCTCTTTTTCTGATTGTCCCGGATGAACGCGCGGAAAGAATAACCGAACGAATACCAGCCCTATATAAAAGGGTGATTCCAAACCCATCCTTTACATCAAACTCCTTAATATCATGGCCAAACGAAGAATAGATAATCTTTCCGTTCGTCAAAACACCATCAACATCTAAAATAAGGAGTTTTACTTTCTCTATTTTATCTTTAAGTTTACCGTCTATTCGCATTAAACCAATCCAGCTTTAAGCAAATCCTGAACATCAACCAGGCCTACAGGTTTATTATTTTTATCAACAACCGGAATTTCATCAATTTTTTTCTGTTTTAATATTTTAAGGGCTTCATAGGCTAATTTACCCCTCTCGATAGCTGCCGGCTTTTTAGTCATAACATTTTTGATTTTCTTGCCCCTTAAATCGGCATCTGTCTCTAAGTGCCTTCTTAGATCACCATCGGTAAAAATGCCGATTAATTTGCCTTTTTTATTAACTACTGTGGCACTTCCCGCCTTAGCCTTAGTTATCTTCAAAAGAACATCTTTAATGAGAATCTCTTCTTTTACTATGGGGTTATCAGCCCCTTTCCTCATAATATCTTCAACCCTCAGAAGCAATCTCTTGCCTAAGGCTCCACCGGGATGATAAAGAGCAAAGTCCTCTTCTTTAAGGCCTTTTTTATCAGCTAAAACCATCGCCAGCGCGTCTCCCATTGCCAGCATAGCCGTAGTAGAAGACGTCGGCGCCAAACCTAAAGGGCAAGCCTCTTTTTTAACACTCACATTTAAAACTACATCGCTGTTCTTCGCTAAATCTGATTTGGGGTTACCGGTAAGAGCAATAAGTTTTGCCCCTATTTTTTTTATTGTGGCTAATAATCTAATTATCTCTTCCGTCTGGCCGCTATTAGATAAAGCAATAATAACATCTTCTTTGGCGACTCTTCCTAAATCTCCGTGTATAGCCTCTGCCGGATGCAAGAATATACTGGAAATACCCAGCGAAGCTAAAGTAGCTGAAATTTTTTGAGCGATAAAGCCGGGCTTTCCCATGCCGGTAACTATAATAAAACCTTTTGTCTCGGATAAAATCTTAATAGCCTCTTTGAAACTTTTACCTATCCGGGGAATAAGGTCATTTATGGCTCTTGCTTCTATTTTTAAAACTTCCTGAGCTCTCTTGCCTGGCATCCTTATCTATCTCCCGCGATATTGGATATTTCTTTTAATTGAATAATTAATTTCTTAAGTTCACTTATCTTTAGCATATTAAGACTGTCACACTTGGCCTTATTGGGTTGACTATGGACCTCGAGAAAAACCCCATCCACCCCAACAGCAGCCGCCGCCTTAGCTAAATAAGGAATAAATTCTCTTTCACCGGAAGATTTACCGCCAGCGCCTCCGGGTAACTGGACACTATGGGCAGCATCAAAAACAACCGGGTAACCATATTTCTTCATTATTACAATTGAACGCATATCGCTGACTAAATTATTATATCCAAACATAAAACCTCTTTCGGTCAATAAGATATTATTGTTCTTACAACTAATTATTTTTTTAATTATATTAACCACGTCGTAAGGAGATAGAAACTGCCCTTTTTTTATGTTTACAGCTCTTTTTGTTTTAGCCGCGGCTACAATTAAATCCGTCTGCCTGGATAAGAGAGCCGGAATTTGAATGATATCCAAAACAGCAGCAGCCCGTTTCACTTCATCAACACTGTGAACATCGCTAATTACAGCTAATCCTGTTTCCTTTTTTACTTTTTTTAGTATATCCAACCCTTTTTTAATTCCGGGTCCGCGATATGAAGATAATGAACTTCTATTAGCTTTATCATAACTGGATTTAAAAATTAAATTCACGCCGCTCGCGATAGATATTTCTTTTAATTTTTGGGCTGCATCGAGGGTATCTTTTTCACTTTCAATAACGCAGGGCCCGGCGATAATAAAAAAAGGATTTTTGGCCCCTATCTTAAAGTTGGATATTTTAATTTCTTTCATAATATCTTTTTTTTCTCATTAAGTTTTATGGCCGCTTTTACAAAATTAACGAATAGCGGATGGGCTTTGTCCGGTTTTGATTTAAACTCCGGATGAAACTGAGAGGCTACAAACCAGGGGTGATCTTTAAGTTCAATAATTTCAATTAAATTTTTAGCTTTGTGGACACCAGCTATTCTTATGCCATTTGCCTGCATTAATTTTAAATATTTATTGTTGAATTCATAACGATGTCTGTGCCTCTCATGAATGAGTTTTCTATTATAAGCTTTGTAACTTAAGGTACCTTTTTTTAACTCACAAGAATAAGCGCCTAAGCGCATAGTCCCGCCTATATTCTTTACCTTTTTCTGCTCCTCCAATAAAGATATTACGGGATATTTTGATTTTTTATTAAATTCTGTGGAATTAGCTTTCTTTAACTTACAAACATTGCGCGCGAAATCTATTACCGCGCATTGCATACCAAGGCATATACCTAAAAAGGGTATTTTGTTTTCCCTGGCATAACTAACCGCGCTTATCTTGCCTTCAATGCCCCTAATCCCAAAACCGCCCGGCACCAAAATGCCTTTAACGTCACTAAATATTTTTAAAACCGTAGATTTACTTAATTTCTGAGAATCAACTTTCTTAATATCGATTTCGCAATCATTGGCAATGCCCGCGTGCCTCAAAGCTTCATAGATAGATTTATACGCGTCCTGCAGCTGAATATATTTTCCGACAACCGCGATCTTAACTTTTTTCCTGGGATTTAAAGCTATATCAACTACTTTTCGCTTCCAATCTTTAAGATCATTCTTGCTTTCCTTAAGAGATAATTTTTGCCTGATAATTCTATCTAAACCGCCCTCCTTGTAAATTAAGGGAACTTCATAAATACATTTAACATCAGGAGCTTCAACTACAGCTTCTTTTTCCACGTTACAGAAAAGTGATATTTTTTCCTTGGCTTTCAAAGGAAGTTTTTTCTCGCAACGACAGAGGAGTATATCAGGCTGAATACCAATTTCTCTTAATTTATTAACGCTGTGCTGTGTGGGTTTTGTCTTGAGTTCTTGAGCTGACTTTAAATAAGGAATGAGTGTGAGGTGAATGAAGATAACATTGCTTTTACCAATCTCTTGCTGAAACTGTCTTATGGCCTCTAAAAAAGGAAGCCCTTCTATGTCACCAACAGTTCCTCCAATCTCACATATAACTACATCAAAACTTTTACCGCGAGATACCTCCCTTATGCGGCGTTTTATCTCATCGGTAATGTGAGGAATAACCTGAACAGTGGCTCCCAGATATTCCCCTTTTCTTTCTTTTTCAATAACACTATTATAAATTTTTCCACTGGTTACACTGTTATTGTCTCCGATAGGCGCTTTAGTAAAACGCTCATAGTGGCCTAAATCAAGGTCAGTTTCAGCTCCGTCCTCGGTAACATACACCTCGCCGTGCTGCCAGGGATTCATGGTTCCGGAATCAACATTAAGATAAGGGTCAAATTTCATAATGGTAACTTTTAAACCTTCTAATTCCAAAAGCTTGCCTATAGAACTTGAGGCAATCCCCTTACCGAGGCTTGAAACAACTCCACCTGTAATAAAAATATATTTAGGCACTAGGTTTCTCCATTATTCTTTTTACCTTCTCGAACTCTTCGGGAGTATCCACTCCGATAGAGTCATTTTCCGCTTCCACAACTTTTATTTTATAACCGTATTCAAGCATTCTTAGCTGTTCCAAACCTTCAGTTCTTTCTAATTCCAAAGGAACCAAAGTAGTAAAGGTCAAAAGAAACATACGCCTATAAGCATAAATACCGAGATGTTTATAGAAGTTAACTTTATCAGCGGAGCGAGGATAAGGAATTAAAGACCTTGAGAAATAAAGCGCGTAATCATCCTCATCTTTTACTACCTTGACCACATCCCGGCTTTCAAGCTCAATAGATTTTTTACACTTATAAACAGCTGTAACTATTTTTAAAGATTCATCATCATATAACGTTTGTACTAATTTATCTATTAACTTAGGGTCAATTAAAGGTTCATCGCCCTGAATATTTATAATAACCTCATCGCTTAAAGATTGGGCAACCTCCGCGATTCTATCTGTTCCGGTTGCCGCTTCAGAAGAGGTCATTATAACTTCCGCCCCAAAATTTACAGCTTCTTTTTGTATTTTTTTGCTGTCGGTAGCAATTATCACATTATCCAAAAGCTGAGCTTCTCTGGCCTTATTATATACATGCCAGAGCATGCATTTACCCTTAATTTTTTCTAAGACCTTGCCTTTAAATCTCTGAGAATCAAATCTGGCGGGTATTATACCGCAAGCTGTCATTTTTTTGCCTTTTCTATGGTTTGCATATTGTCAAAATTATTTATGTTCAAATTACCAAGAAACAAGATACAAGATACAAGATATACCCTTTCGGGCACAAGCAAACAATATTCAAATTCCAATATCCAATCACCAAACCGCAATTC
>CBDUVS010000091.1:0-4841 GCA_965370735.1 uncultured bacterium
GGAACAGTTTGGATAGATGACATTTACTTCAGTAATTAATTTTGGTATAATTAAACTATGAACCGAAAATTGGTTTACTTATTTTTTGTTTGTAAGTTTACTTTTTTGAATGTCTTGAAATAGACATATAAAAAGGCCTTCTCTTTTAAAAAGAAGGCCTTTTTTATGAAAACATAATATCAGGGGGCGTTATGAGTTTAAAGTATCTATCCGCGGTTTTATTCTTAAGCTGTTTGTTTATTGCAGCATCCTGTTCGGATAATAATCAGGAAACGGTAACAACAGAAGAAGTAAACCTATCTCAGCAAGCTGCTGACGGGCTTGATGAAAATACAATTCCGCAAGAAGTTCAAAAAGAAAAAGCCGCTTCTGTAAAGAAGCAAAGCATTCCCGATAATATCGAACTATCTAAAAATGTATTTCCTGAGGGCGAAGTTTGCGTAGATGATTTTAATGCCGGCTTTAAACCTAATTGCCTCGGAGGCGATCTGGGCGCTTTTGATTACATGCCTGACGATTTTTCACAAAGTTGTTTGGAGGTTTATGATCCGGATGTAAGAATGGGTGACTTCGGTTTTTCTTTACGCTTAGACTATGACGTTGATTCACCAAACCCGGCCTTTAACGGGTTTTGGACAAAGCTGGGGAACTTTGACGCCAGTCATTTTTCTAAGTTAGTTTTTTGGGTTAAAGGAGATCAGGAGCATGGTTTTACGAATGTTTTTAAGGTGGAACTCAAGAACGAGTCAGGCGAAACCGGTAAATATTATGTTAAAAATATTATAGCCCAATGGAAAAAGATAGAGATACCGCTAAAGGAGTTTGTTTTTATAAATGATTTTTCCGACTTAGTGGAATTAATTTTTGTATTTGAGGATAGAATTGCTTCAAAGAAACAGGGAACGATTTGGGTTGACGATATCTATTTTGTAGAGTAAATTATAATAAAGGAGTGAAAAAGTAGTTTCGAAAATGAATACATTAGTTGATGTATCTAAGTTGGGTAATATTTCTGTTGTCAAGAGGCTCAATAGCTTGCTTAATAAAGTTTTTGGGGTTAAAGTTTATTTTTACGGATTGGAGCCTGAAGATGGTAAAGGTATCTTTAATGACAAAGAAACTCTTAAGAGAATTTTTGGGAGTTCTTCCGGTGCAGTTAGTAAAGATGTAAAAAAAGCCGTAAGCAAAAAAGAACCGGTAATTTGTTCATACTCAGGTGATTGTAAAAGAGTTATTTTACCGATTATGGTTAGAAAAAAAGTTTATGGATTCGCGGTTACGGATGAATTCGGCTCAAAGAAATCTTCGAGAGCCAAAGAGCAGATAGCTAATCTTTCGAATGACTCTAAAATTAAAGAATTACGCGGTTTCCTGGAAGAATTTATTAATTTCATATTTTCTTTAAAGTTTGAAGAAATAGTTTTTTTAAATTCCGATATGGCTCAAACCCATTTACAGGAATCAATCTCAAAAGCGATAGATTTCATAAAAGAAAATTATTACAGGCCTAATCTTTCGTTAGGCGAAGTTTCTGAAGCTGTAAGCTTAAGCCCTTACTATTTTTCTCATCAGTTTAAAAAGGAATACAATACAACCTTTATTGAATTCGTTACAAAAATCAGATTAGAGGCCGCTTTAAAACTCTTAAAAGACATGAGGTTAAGTGTGGCTCAGGTGTCTTTCGCGGTTGGTTATCAAGATCCTAATTACTTCAGCAAAGTGTTTAAAAAGTGGATGAATATTTCCCCTCAGGAATATAGGGATCAAATTGTGGATCAAAGAATTTCTTAAAAGGGTGAAGACATGTTGAAGGACAAAAGGGAGCACGAACGTTTTAACGTTACGAAGGCTTTTACAGGCCGGATATGCAGGAAGGACAAGAAAACACTTCTTTCCGGTGACATACCAATATTAGCCAAGGATATCAGTATGGGTGGTATGAGATTGCAATGGCCAAAAGGCTGGCAATGTAAGAAGTGTAATAAGTGTTTGGGTTGGGTTTTTAATCATAATTGTCGTTTTAAGAACAATGAAACGAACAGAATAAACCGAACTTTGGATGAAGAAGTGTTGCTTAGGATGACAATTGAAAGCAATAAAGATAAAGTCAAAGAAATATTTTTGAAGGTTGCCTGGACTGATAAGGCGGAAGATTCGCAGGATCACTATGATGTAGGGCTAAGTTTCGTTAACGCGGACAGGGCTACAGAAGAGACAATCACTGTTATAATAAAAAGTAATAAGAAAAAATAAATTAAAGTTTATTTAATGAAGTTTTTAACGTATTTTGCTTAAAAACCATTATCTTTTTTTACCCCAAGCTTCTTATCCGGTAGTCTAAATTTAATAAAAAGCTATAAAAAAAATCAGATAAGACTAAATTTCTGATTTTTCGCTGATATAAGATAAAAAAAGCAAAGATAATTATGGACTTTAAATTAACCAGCAAAACATTCAAATTAAATGGCAAGGATTTTTTTATTCTTTCAGGGGAAATACATTATTTTAGAATCCCAAAAAGATTATGGAAAAAACATTTAACCCGCCTCAAAGAAGCAAACTGCAATACAATTTCTACTTATATTCCCTGGTGTTGGCATGAACATGATGATAATGAGTTTGATTTTACAGGAAAAACATGCCCGGAAAGAGATCTAATTAGTTTTTTGAATCTTTGTCACGAGATGGGCCTTTATGTGATAGTTAAACCCGGACCGTATATTTTGGCTGAATATAAACGTAACGGTTTGCCGGAATGGCTTTTTGATAACTACCCGGAGGTTCAGGCTATAGATGAGAATTCAAATATTCATCCGCTTAAGATGACAACATACATGAACCCCGTTTATTTGAAATATGCCAAGCGCTGGTATGATAAAATCATGCCTATAGTAAGAGATTATCAGATAACGAATGATAAGATGATCATTATGATGCAGTTATGTAATGAGATAGCATTTTACTATTGGTTTTCAGCTGAAGGAGATTATAACTCCGGTTGTCTGGAATATTATCACCGTTTTTTAAAAAAGAAATATAAGAACGTTAAGGTGTTAAATAAAATTTATAAAACCAATTACACCGCCTTTGATAAAATAAGGCCGCCTAAAGGTGATGTTAAATGTGAAAAGGGTTATTTTGGTTATCGCGACTGGCATTTATTTTATCGCTGGTATTATGCCGTATATTTAACTCATCTTTTAAAAGAGGTTAGAAGCTTGGGAGTAAACATACCCACCTTTCATAACCTTCCCGGATGGATTAACGGTAGAGCTCTTGAATATCCGGTAAACGTAATTATGTACGATGAGTTAGAAAAGATAGCTCCCGAGATAATGCTGGGAGTGGACCATATACCGGAAACGGTTGATTTTAGAAATTTACATGATGATTTAGTTTGCAATGAAGTAACTCGGGCCCTTCAAAATCACAGGCATCCCACAATGGGTGTTGAAATTCAGGCCGGCAGCCGCCATCATAAAACCAGAGTATATGCCAACGAACTCGACCTATTCTATAAGGCCTGTTTGGTGCACGGCTTAAAAGGTATTAATTTCTATATGTTTTCTCAAGGAGTAAATCCTCCAAGAAAAGGAGATTTGGGCCCGGTTTTTTATTGGCAAACGCCGGTTGATAATAACGCTGAACCATCGGAGCTTTACGGCACAATCAAAAAATTTGGAGAGTTTGTAAAAACACATGGGGTGAAAATCGCGAATTCCAGCAAGAAAGCCTCTATCGGTGTGGGTTTATACAGGCCATATTATCATACGGAATTTACAATTCCCGCTTTTGGTAAGAGAAAATTTAATGTTGAAGATTTAGATATGCATTATGACCCTCAGAGAGTAAGAGATTCTGTTTTATTTGACGGTCTATTAAGATCTCTGCAGGTTTTAAATGAAGATTTCATAATCGAAGATTTACAAAGTATTGATTTAAAACGCCTCAAAGAATATAAACAGCTTTGGGTTATGTCTTTAGATTGCATGGATAAGGATACGCAGAAAAAACTTGCCGGTTATATAAAAGCGGGAGGCCATCTTATTATAATGCCCACTTTTCCGCAAAAGGACCTGGATTTGAAGAAATGCACTTATTTAGAAGACTTTTGTGAAATATCCAGCAAAAAAACCGTTTATCCAATTACGTCCAAAATTGATCTTTTAGGCGTTAAGGATTTTCAATGCCTTACAAGAATCAATATATACAACGCGAATAAAGCTAAGATTATCGCTGTAACTGAAGCTGGAGAATGCTGCGGCTTAAGCAAAAAAATCCAAAAGGGAAAAGTAACTATCTTGGGAACCGCTTTTAGTTATGAGTTAGCAGAGCATTTAGAGGCGTACAAGAAGTTAATTAACATTGATAACATCAAAAGATATGTAAAGGTGGATAATCCGGACATAATAGCCGGGGAACTTTTTGGTAAAGATTGCAACTATTTATATGTTATGAATTATCATAGAAATTACCAGTCTTTTAATTTACAAATCAGTAATTTAGCTCCCGCTTCGAATTTGAAGAAAATGCTTAAGGATAAAACTTTTTTGATGCCCCCAACGTATGGCCTTATCTCGCCTCTTAATTTGGAAATTGCTCCGGGCCTCAGTATAACATTTACAACCTCGGAGATATTAAACGTTAAGAATCAAAAGGACTATATTGAGCTTATAATAGCCGGCCATGAGAAATTTAAAGGCATCTTGCTTTTAAAGTCAAAGACCAAGCCCAGAAAAGTATTGATAGGTAAGAAGAAGGCCAACTTGAAATACAGCTTAAAAGAGATATGTTTGGAATACACGCATAAGAGAAAACCTTTATCAATAAAAATATATTAA
>CBDUVS010000092.1:0-4774 GCA_965370735.1 uncultured bacterium
CCCGCTTAAAAAAAGGACGGCCGAAGAAAACAAAATAGAGTTTTTTTACACCACTCATATAATAAATAGAACCGTCCCCATTGCCCCCCATTGCCCTGCGGCAAGGCTTATTTTGATGACGCGGAATTAGTAATTACCAAATAAGTAAAGGACAATTAAACCCCTGCTTTTTAGAAAGCAGGGGGTTTTTGTTAGGTTAAAAAGATATAGACATGGCTTATCAATAGGCGCATAATATATTCAGGGTGAAAAATTCATGAATATTCTTATAACGGGTTCTACAGGATTTATTGGCGGATATCTAGCGCGGGAACTAGCCAAGAAACATGATTACAAAATATTCTGCCTGGTTAGAAATGATAAGAAAACGCGGGAGCTTGAACCTTTAGGCGTAAAGTTTATTTATGCCGATATTACTCAAAAACATACCCTCACAAAAATCCTTCGACATAATATTGATATAATCATACATTGCGCCGGTTATATTGGTAATAATAAGGAACTTCTTTATAAAACTAATGTTTTGGGTACGCAAAATGTATGTGAACTGGCGCAGAATTTGAATGTCGATCGCTTTTTATATCTTAGCTCAGTAGCTGTAATTAGCGGTAATACGGAAATACCTTTAACTGAAGACCTGCCTTATAAAGCAACCTGTCCATACGGAGAGTCAAAAATAGAAGCTGAAAAAGTTGCCGTAAATTTCAGAAAAAAGGGGCTCAAGATGGTTATTTTAAGGCCCTGCATGGTTTATGGCCCGGATGAACCGCACATGTTTAAAAGCCTATATATGCTTTTAAAATTCAGAATACTTTTTACTGTAGATAAAGGGGTAAAAAAACTTCACTTGGTATATGTAAAAAATATAGTTGAAACTATCATTCACGCTTTAGATAATGATAATTTCTTAGAAGGATCTTTTTTTGTAGCCGATGAAGATGTTTTAAGCGTAAAAGAGATATTTGATATTGTGAGTTCTCAATGTAAAATTGCAAGGTCATGGAACTTGCCGGTAATTTTTAAGCCATTGCTTTTATGTGTTCCCGGCCTGGGGAAAAAGGTTAGGTTTTTCTTGAAGGACAGGATATATTCTACTAAGTGTTTAAAAGAGGCCGGGTTTCCTCCACCTTATAAAACCAAAGACATGTTCACTAAAAGCGTAAAAACCTTTATGGCTAAAGGGAAAATTAATTAGCGAATTTTTTGATTTTTTCAACAACCTCTTTTGTGGTTTTGTTTGGGGTTGAAGCGCCAGCTGTAATTCCAACCGCCTTAATCCCTGAAAACCAGTTTTTCTTAAGGTCTTTTTGTGATTGAATCCAATAGCTTTTTTTATTAAGAGACTTTGAGATTTCATAAAGGCGTTTTGTGTTGGCGCTGGTTCTGGAGCCAATTACAAGCATAATATCATTATTTAGAGAAAGTGTTCTGGCTTCTTGCTGTTTACTGCTGGTAGGTTGACAGATAGTATTAAAGAATTCAAGGCGTTGTATATGTATTTTAAGTTTTTCAATAATTTTTTCAACCTCTTCAATATTTTGAGTTGATTGAACTACCACAGCAGCTTTTTTATATTTTTTTAAGGTGGCTTCAGAAGGTAGGCTTTTTAAAGAGTCGACTACCATTGCCTTTTTTTTGAGTTGTCCGGTTATACCTTTTACTTCGTCGTGCTTTTTGTCGCCGATAACAATAATTTTATAGCCCGGCCTTTCTTTTTTAATAGCTATCTTGTGGATTTCTTTTACCATCAGGCAGGTAGCGTCTACTATTGTGTATCCCATTTTTTTTGCTTTTTTAAAAGTTTCTTTTGAAGTTCCGTGAGCCCGTATAAGCAGAGTTTTTCCTTTGCCGGAAGCAAGACGGTTTATTTTTTTTATGCCCGCTTCAGCAATAGTTCTGACGACATCTTCATTGTGAACTATATCTCCGAGCATGCAGACATTTTTTTTATGCTCAGCGGTATGAAGCGCTATTTTTAAAGCTCTTTTTACTCCAAAACAAAACCCAGCTGATTTAGCTACGTTTATTTTCATTTTAAACACCCAAAATACGTTTTGTAAAAAGATATAATTCCTGCTTTTGCGCGTCTTTCATTTCTAAGGCCAAAAGGAGATTTTGAGATTTAGAAAAATAACGATTTATTTCTTTTTTCGCGTAGGCAAGTGATCCGGTTTTTTCAACAATAGTACGCATTATATATAAGTCTTGTTTATTAATTTTAGCTTTACTAAGTAACCGCTTTATTGTTTTTTTATCTTTGAAGCAGGCAGCCTGAAAGGCTCCCCAAACCAACAATGTCTTTTTAGCTTCATTCAAATCGCTGAAAGATGATTTTCCACTTTTTTGTTCATTAGTAAAGAGGCCAAGGATATCATCATTAATTTGGAAAGCAATTCCCACTGAAATACCGTAATTAAAAAGGCCTTTTATGGTTTTCTCCGGGGCCGAAGCTAATTCTGCTCCTATTGATAAAGGATAAGAGAAGGTATATTTAGCTGTTTTCAATTCATAAATTTTATAAATATCTTCCTTTTTTACCTTTTCAATGCTTTTTATTGCTTCCAGCATTTCTATATATTCGCCTATTTCAGTATAAAAAGAGCAACTTATAAACTTATTAAGAGCCTTAAGGTTATTTTTTGAGTATGTTTCTGATGATAAGAAGGCCCTTATGGCCAGAGAAAACAAAATATCACCGGCTATAATAGCCAAATCACCGCCATTTGGCCCCGAGCCTACAGATTGCTTAATGTTTTTAGATAGAGCTTTGTGGATGCTGGGAACTCCTCTCCTTAAGTCTGAGCGGTCAATAATATCATCATGTATAAGAAAAAAGTCATGCAGGAGCTCAAAAGACACAGCAGTTTTATATATATCTTTTGTTTTTTTAGCTGCCAGCCCTTCATAAGCCAAAACAAATAATGATGGCCTGATGCGTTTGCCGCTGCTTAAGGAAAATTTTTTTAATTCTTTATATAAAGAAAAGTTTGATTTAGCTAAATCAAGAGCAAGCTTATCTTTTTTAAAAAATATATCAATTTCTTTATCGATTTTTTTTCTTATTTGCTTTAACATTAATTTATAGTATCATATAATATATGTCAAAACAAGACGCATTTGATGATAATTTATAAGTTGAAAAGGACAAAGCGTGAGCATTCTAAGCCTTAAAAATATTAGTCTTACCCTAAATGATAAAAAGATACTTCACGATGTTAACCTGGAATTCTTACCGGGGAAAATTCATGCTCTGGTTGGCCCTAATGGGGCCGGCAAATCATCTTTGGCTTTTACTATTATGGGGCTTGAGGGGTACCGCAAGTTTGAGGGAGGTATTTTTTTTAATGGAGAATCTCTTAAAGATAAGAGTATAGACCAGAGGGCTAAATTGGGCATTACCCTTGCTTGGCAGGAACCGGCTCGTTATGAGGGTTTGACTGTAGAGAATTTTCTTAAGGCTGCTTATTCATCTGAAAAAGGGCTCAAGCCGGAGGAAGCACTTATTAAATCCGGTTTGCGGCCAGAGCTATACCTAAAGAGAGCGGTAGATAAAACCTTGAGCGGCGGGGAGAGAAAAAAGGTTGAATTAGCTTCTATATTAGCCATGATGCCGGAAATAGTTATGCTGGATGAGCCTGATTCGGGCATTGATGTTGAATCCTTAGAGAGAATTTTCGATGCCATAAAAGTTCTGAAAAAAAAAGGCTCTACAGTTATTTTAATTACCCATAGCCTGAAAGTTCTAGAACATGCTGAAGACGCTTTTCTGTTATGTTGTGGGCATTTGATGGAAAAGGGCAGTGGGCATAGTATGTGCAAATACTTTAAGGGTAAATGTGTGCCTTGTGATCATCAAAATGTGCCGGAGACGGATAATGTCAAATAACGATGCTCTGGTTTTATATAAAGCCGCTCATATAGATACGGATTTAGACGATCCAAATACAGCCCATTTAACTATTAATCATAATAGGGTAATCAGTTCGCAAAGTTTGCCCGGATTAAACATCATTCCTAAAGAAATAAAAGACGGAGTAGATATTAAGATAGTTCTTGAGGAAAATATAGTTATTAAGAATCCGGTTCATATGTGTTTTGGAATGCTTAAAAAAGAAGGTGTGCAAAGAATACTTCTTGATATAGACATAAAAGCCGGTGCTTCAATTTTTGTTATCGCCCACTGCGTTTTTCCTGATGCCGTTAAAGTGCGACATTTGATGAACGCGAAGATAAAAATCGGAGAACATGCTATCTATACTTATTTGGAAAAACATATCCACTCTGATTCGGGCGGAGTGGAAGTGGTTCCCAAAGCAAGAGTTATGCTCTCTGATTATGCCCGCTTTAAAACCAACTTTGAACTTTTGCAGGGTAGGGTTGGTAAGCTAGACCTTAATTATGAAACAATCTGCCTGGCGCATAGCGTTATGGAAATGACCGCTAAAATAAACGGCAGTGGCGACGACATTATAAAAATAAATGAGTCTGCCCTGCTTGAAGGAGAAGGGGCAAGAGGTGTTTTAACGTCCAGGGTGGCATTAAGGCAGAATGCTCAGGCCGAAATATTTAATAAATTAATAGCTACGGCACCGTTTGCCAGGGGGCATGTTGACTGTAAGGAAATTGTACAAGATAAAGCTATTGCCAGTGCTGTTCCAATTGTAGAAGTAAGAGATCCCAAAGCTCACGTAACCCATGAAGCGGCTATTGGCAGCGTTGATTCCAAACAGCTTCAGACCTTAATGGCCAGGGGCCTTTCTGAAGAGGAAGCTGT
>CBDUVS010000093.1:0-4745 GCA_965370735.1 uncultured bacterium
GGCCTTATTCACCAAAGTCACAAAAGTCATAACACTTGAACCGCCAACCAAAACAGCCACCATACAAGCCTCTAACATTTCTTCTTTGCTCCACCCTGCTTGCAAGCAATGCTGGACTGCCCTGGGAATACATACCGGACACTTCTGGGCAACGCTCGCTATCAGAAGAAGAAGCCATTTTGTTTTTTCGGGTAATTTACCGGATTTTATAATAGCTTCTTTTTCTTTAATGAAAACGGAATATTCCTCAGGAATAGCCTTATTAATATCACTCATCAGCCTCGAGAACTCATCCAACGTCTCTTTTACTTCATATTGCATTGCGAATCTCCTTTTTTGGATATAACTTTTTCCGTATTTTATTTAACCAAATTAAATACTATTCAAACTATTTATTTAAGTGGTTTTGTACAATATTATATTAGCTTTTTCTAAAATTACCATGCCTTCTTTTACCATTTCATCTAAATGAGGTAAAAAATTGTCAATTTTGTTTTTATTATCAACTATTTCTATTATAATCGGTAAATCTTCAGAAAGCCTTAAGAGTTTAGTTGTATGCATGTGGCTTTTACAGCCAAAACCCATAAAACCTTTTACGGCGGTAGCTCCGGCTAAATTCATCTTTCTGGCTAAAAGTATTATTTCTTCATAAAGCGGTTTACCATTATGCTTATCCGCTTCCGCGACAAAAATCCTTAAAAGTATTCCTTCGCTTGGAATTTTCATAACTCTATAACACCTCTCCTATAATCATACCGGCTCTTAAAAAAACAAAACCCAGGATAAGGCTTATGAATACATTCAAGAAAGCCCTGGATACCTGGCCGCCTTTTAATAAATTTGCCGTTTCTAAAATAAAAGTTGAGAAAGTCGTAAAGGCTCCGCAAAAACCAACCATTAAAAGTATCTTGCCATTAGGCCCCAAAATAAATTTTGTCTCAGTAATTGAAACTAAAAAACCAATTATAAAACATCCTGCTACATTAACCGCCAGGGTTCCATACGGAAAATCAGACCCCGCCAGCCTGTAAATTGTGCCGCTGAAAAAATACCTTAAAGTTGTGCCTAAAGCGCCTCCCACAATAAGACTGACAATTTTAACCATTTCATTGACCCTTCTTTATCTGAAATAATGATTCTATGGAATCCGCGTCTCATATATACTATTTGTGGATTTTAAACGAAATAATAGTTCTGTCACTTTTACCTGATAGATAAACTTGTCTTAGTGTCCAGGTATAAATCTGTCCATCTTGAAAAAAAGTTGTTTCAATGCTGCAACCGCTTTTAAAAGGTGCTACTTCTTTTTTATAAATTAAGTTGTCCGCGATAACATCATAACCTTTGTATAATCTGAAATCATAACAACGTCTATCTGTACTATTACCCACTAAGGAACTCCATTTAAATTCAAGATTGTCTTTTTGAGCTAAATTAACGTTTTCACTTTTGGGATAAAAAATCCTTGGCTGGGGTATATTATTTCCACTTACGAAACTACCAACATCACCTGCCGACATCGTTAAAAAACCGCATATCAATATTATAAGAAAAACGCGTAGTGATAACTTGAAGGTCGCTTTGTCTCTACCCATGCGCATTCTCCTGTTAAATTATTATTACTATTTTTTTGCGGGATTGCGTAAAACCGCCCCGGTATCCGCGCTAGTTACAAAATGGGCGTATCTGGCCAACCAACCACCTAAAACTTTAGATTTAAATGTTTTTTGTGTTTTTCTTCTTCTGCCAAACTCTTCTTTTGAAATAAGAGCGTTCATTTTTCTTTTTATAACATCTATTTCAATTAAATCACCATTTTTAAGAAGTCCTATTTCGCCGCCAGCCGCCGCCTCAGGGGAAACATGGCCTATGCAAAGGCCTCTGGTGCCGCCGGAAAACCTGCCGTCAGTAATAAGAGCTGCCTTTATACCGGCCCCTTTCATAATTGCGGTTGGAGAAAGCATTTCTTGCATGCCGGGGCCTCCTTTGGGCCCCTCATATCTAATTATAACTACATCACCGTCTTTAATTTTACCTTTTAATATGCCCGATAGGGTTTCTTCCTGAGAATTAAATATCTTGGCTTTACCTTTAAATTTAAGCATATCTTTGTCCACCCCGCTGGTTTTTAAGACAGCGCCTTTTCTACAAATATTCCCAAATAGAAGTGTTAATCCGCCTTGTTGAGAGAAAGCATTTTTAACCGGTTTTAATATTTCACCATCCGGCTTAGGGGATTTTAAAACATAGTCACTTAATTTTCCATAAACTGTCTTGGCATTAATCTTAATTGGAGCTTTTGAATTTTTATAAACCTCTTTTAATATTGCTCCCATGCCCCCTATTTTATCTACATGCTCTATATGAATCTCGGGTCTTGACGGTGCTATTTTGATAACGTTAGGAGTTTTTTCTGAAAGCATATTAAGACGTTTTAAATCATACTTAATACCAGCTTCGTGCGCCAACGCCAAAACATGCAAAACCGTATTGGTTGAACCCCCCATAGCCATATCAAGAATAAAAGCATTATCGATATTTTCTTTCTTTAAAATATCAAGTGGCCTGATTTTCTTTTTTAACAATTTAATAAGAGTATGAACGGTTTTCTTGGCTAGTTTTACTCTTTTGGGGTTAAGTTCAAACTGTCTTATTTTACCTTTTTGCCTTTTTGTGGCTGTTATAGTGCCGTTTCCGGGAAGAGCAAAACCCAAAACCTCGCCTAAACAATTCATGGAATTAGCTGTAAACATACCGGAACAGCTGCCATAACCGGGACAGGCAACTTCAGTTAGATGCTCTAACTTGCCTATTGACATTTTACCGGCTGAATTAGCTCCAACTCCTTCAAAAACCGATATTAAATCAGTGTTGCCGCGGCCGGCCAGCATAGGGCCGCCGCTTAAATAAATAGCCGGTATATTTAATCTAGCCATAGCGTTATACATGCCCGGTACAATCTTATCACAGTTACCTATGCCTATCCAGGCATCACACGGATGAGCCCCCATAATAGTCTCTATTTGATCAGCAATAAGCTCACGTGAAGCCAGGGAATATTTCATGCCAAAATGCCCCATAGCTATACCATCACAGATAACCCCTCCAATATTAGCGTACCAAACGTTAACACCTTGTTTTTCAAGTTCGTCTTTTACGATCTCTCCGATTTTATCAAGGTGGGCATGCCCGGGTACCTGAGTTGTATATGAATTAACTATAGTTATAAAAGGCTTTTTGCAATCCTTGACCTTTTTAATTACTCCTTCAGCCAGCATTAGGGAAATATTTGGAAGCATCTGTGGCCCTTCAGAATAAATCTTACTCCCCTTTTTCCTTAAATTCTCAATTCCTTTATTGACGGCTTTAGGTGACATTGCAATTCTCCCGCTTCTTATTTTTTTTAAAACACATTGTAGCATTCTCCAGGCGCTTTGGCTATAAAAATATCAATTATAATGCCCATCATACACTTTTTCCGGTTTCCAATTATTAAAATCCTTACATTTTGGGAATTTTTTAGTATTTTCCGTTTTTTGATAAATTGTATTGCATTTGTTTGCTACATATTCAGTATTGTCCATACCTGAAAAATATAGAATTTTGTGATTCGCCATAAAGAGTCTCTGTTTACTTCCAGCTATAATGAACAACGCCCCCAAAACCCTTAAGGCATTTATTGCCCAATATATCAAGCTTTGGAATATCATGTTCAAAACTAACTATCGCGTATACAGTATGTGAAGTAAATTTGCCTTTATCCCCATAGCGTTTATCCAAGTCCTTTATGCGCTCTTTGCCGCGAGAACTAAAAGTTGCTTCAACGCCTTTATCTCTGTCTTTAGTATAAATTTTGGCTGTATATAAATCTTCAGTTAATTGGGTAAGATATCTATAGGCTGTGATTTTTAATTTTATAACTTTATTATTTAATTCTATACGTCTTTCCGGTAATTCATCCATGCTGTCTATTGTGCAATATACGTTAGGTGCTTTGCGCGCCCCTTTATCATCCATTGAAGAAGCCTGCGCTAAACCAGCTATAGATCTCCGGACGTCTATTGGCTTCAACTCATAAACCCAATTGAAAAACTTACCATAAGAAACCATTTCCACAACACAACCAACAATAATAACAACCGCACCGGCAATAACAACCTTTAACGCTTTCATCCAGCTTCTCCTTCTTTCAAATTATACCTTAGATAGAAAAAAATTGTAGAAAAATATAATCTCCCCCCGCTTATTTAAAAGGCGGGGGATATATAACTTACTTTTCTTGAAATACTTATTAGCTTAATTATCCCAAAATAGATTTCGTGTCTTCATCCGGAGTGGCTATCGGCATAATATAGACAAAAAAATAAAGCCCGCGTTACCGCGGGCCTTATATGATTTTTTTGGTTATACTTTAACCACGTTTACAGCCTGTTCACCTTTAGGGCCATCCTGTACTTCGCATTCAACTTTCTGGCCTTCTTCTAAAGACTTAAAGCCGTCACCTGAAATAGCGCTATGATGTACAAATACTTCCTTACCTGATTCAAGACTGATAAAACCATAACCTTTTTGGTTATTAAACCATTTTACTGTACCGTTTTCCATTGTTAATTGTTACCTCTCTTTCCCTAAAACTTGGTAAACCTCAACAAAACACAAAAAATCGCAAGGTGAACTTTCCCTCCCTGCGATCATAACCACATGTTCTTTGTTTACCTGTAATAAAATTGTAGCTGATAATT
>CBDUVS010000094.1:0-4744 GCA_965370735.1 uncultured bacterium
GATAGGCGTTGAACAATATAATTGGTATAATCTGGATGTTGATGGGGTTGTTGGGATTTGTCAAACCCCTGTATATTCATAATTTTTTTAAGAAGAAAACAGGGAAACATCAATTTAAACTTATGTTTGCCGCTGTTTTAATATTAAGCGGCTTTTTTTTAGAGCTCTTTTTTAGTTTGGAGTCTATGTGGCTCAGGATTGCGGCGGTTATAGGGTTTATAGTTTTACTAAAAGGCAGCCTTGTTTTAAATAAAAAAGCGGGTAAGAAGATAAGCGATTACTTGTCTAAATTACCTATTTTTTATTTCAGGTTAATAGCGGCAGTATTTTTTATTGTCGGTTTTGTTTTTTGGAATTTTTTATAGAATTTTAAATTTATCACTTTCAACATGTTTCTTAATTCCCGCGGCAACCGTCTTACCGATCCCGCCCGCTTTTATGAGGGCGTCAAGATTAACTCTCTTAATATCAGAGGGGCTTTTTATGCCGCCGGTATATAGGTTTCTGGCTCTTACGCGCCCCACGTTTCTTATGCTTACCAATGAAAGCAGTTCTTCTTTTATACCATATTGAATTCTTTTTTGAAGAGCCTGGAGCTTAGAGATGACAATATTGATGTTAAAAAGCGCGGCTATCTGTTCGCTGGAATATAAAAGCCATTTGGCTGTTTCGATTAGTCTTCTAATGTCTCCGGGGCCTACAGGATATTTATCGCAAATACTATCTTCTTTTATTTCCTCCACCCATTCATTGAACATTAAAGCGGTGGTTAACGCTTGCAAATACATATTATAATCCGAATGGCTGTAGTATCTCTGAAATGGCAGTAAAAGATTATCGCTGTTGAGGCCGAAAAACATTTCCACTTCATCCTTATTTTTTTTATTTAATCTTATATTAGTCATATTAGGGCAACTGCTGATTAAATGTAATAAGGCTATAGTTGAAGGATATATTTCCATTGAGTTCTTTAAGCCTTTTTTGATAATAACCCCTGTTTGAGGGTTAATATATAGCCTTGAGACCAGGTTGCCAAAAGCTGTTGCTCTGTAGTTTCCTTTATTAGAAGTGATTAAATCCTCAAAACATAAAAATTCAACAACTTTATCGGTCAGATAGCAAAGTGCTTGCGGGTTTTCCTGAGTGGCGAAGAAGGTGTTTGATAAAAAATCCATAAGCCCTTTTTCAGTATGCACGTATCCGGCGGCGATAGACGCGAGTATGTGCGTACAAAGGGCGTTTTCTTGTCCTAACTTTGAAATAATAGGTTCAGGTTCAGCATGGATAAAATCCTCAAAGAGAGCATCTTTTTCATCTTGTGACTTGGCGATTAATAAGGATTCACCATAAGTATCATATTTAGGCCTTCCGGCGCGCCCGCGCATTTGTTTATATTCAAAAACCGCGATATGATGAGAGCCAATACTTAACTCAAATCTTTTATAATCCCTGATAATTACCCTTCTGGCCGGTAAGTTGACACCCGCGGCCAGGGTAGGAGTGCAGCAAATAACCTTTATAATATTTTCCTTAAAGTTATCTTCAACAAGTTTTCTTAGATTGTGAGTTAAACCGGCATGATGAAAGGCAACGCCGCTATTTATACACTCAGCTAATTCAACCGAGACTTTAGTGGATTCAGAGGAGGAGGTTTTTATTTTTTTAGAAATATGATTTAAAATGATTTTTTCTTCGTCAGTTAAAGCTTTACTTAAGACAGCCGCGATGCGTCTGGCTTCCACCTGGGTAGAACGCCTCGTATTTACAAAAACTAAGACCTGGCCGTTTTCCCGGATTGTTTCAATGCAAAGTGAGTTAATGCCTGTGCTTGAGGAGTTGGAAACATTTCTTTTATCGCCATCTTCAAAATAGATAACCTTATCATAGTAGACACCTTCCTTAAGCTTAACCGGCCGCCAGTTGCTCAAGAAACACTCAGCCTCAAGCCAAGAGGCGATCTGGTTCGCGTTTTTTATAGTAGCCGATAAACCAACAAGTTGAATAGAAGAGTTAGCTTGTTTAAGCCTGGCTATAAGGATTTCTAAAGTTGGGCCTCTGGAACTGTCATCTATAAGGTGGATTTCATCAAAAACGGCTATAGTTAAGCTTTCAGTCAGCCACCGAGCCCTGAATCTTAAAAGTGAATCAACTTTTTCTGAGGTAGATACAATAATATCATAATTTGCTAACGACTTTGAGGGTATATCGTAGTCGCCTGTAGCTAAAGCTACTTTAAGCCCCAGCTGTGAATACTTATCTTTGAGGTCTTCGTATTTTTCGCTGGCTAATGCTCTTAAGGGAACTACGTATAAGGCTTTACCGTTTTTAGCTAAAATGGATTTTATCATAGCTAATTCAGCAATAAGTGTTTTACCGCTGGCCGTCGGCATGGCAAGTACAAAGTTTTTACCTTCTAAGACGCCTGATTCTAAAGCTGTCACTTGAGGAGGATGTAACTTTTTATAGCCTTTTTTAGCGAGAATATGAGCTATTTCTTGTGGTAAATTAAATTTTTCGCAGAGTTCTTTGATTTCCATTAGGTGTATAAATGTACCTTTTTTAGTTTCCAGGTTCCTCTCTCAAACCACAAGAGAGCTAATATGCCTTGTATGAGTGTGGCAATTGATATCGCCCACCAGATACCGTCAAGCCCTAAAATTGTATATTTTGGTAGAATGAGAGCCAGGGGTATTTGAATAAGCCAGAGAGATACAAAGGTTATAATCATAGGCGGGATAGTGTCTCCGGCTCCGTTAATAGCTCTTCCGCAAACCACCCCAAAGGCGATGGCCGGGAAGAAGAGAGAAGTTATTTTTAAGTATCTTATTCCAATTAAGAGTACATCAGGATTTTTATTAAAGAGGCCAATGACAGTATCTGAAAATATAAATAAGACTATACCTATAAGTGCCATACCGGCGGCATTTATTAATACGGCCAGCCAGGCGGTTTTGTGCGCTCTCTCAGGTTGTTGGGCTCCAAGGTTTTGGCCAACCAGGGTCGCGGCCGCGGTTCCAAACGCGAAAGCGGGCAGTAAAAACATCATTCTCAGGCGCAGGCCAATGCCGTAAGCGGCTACAGCATAAGTTCCATAACCGGCTACAATAGCCATAAGGACTAAATTCATCAAATTTCGAAATAACATTTGAACGGAAGTGGGGACGCCAATTCTTAATATTTGCCAGATAACCGCGAAATTTATTTTATATTTATCAAACCTGATATGAATATGCGACTTGCCTTTAAATAATATATACAGTAAAAAGATTGCCCCCGCGCCTTCCGCGGTAATAGTAGCCAGGGCGGCGCCTTTGACTCCTAATGCCGGCAGGCCGCACCAGCCAAAGATTAAAAAAGGGTCAATGATAATATTCGCGACAACAGACAGTCCCATAATTTTCATGGGGGTTATGGTGTCACCGGCGCCTTGTAAGATGGAACCGCACAGAAAAAGCATGGTCATGGCAATACCGCCCGCCAGGATAACCTTAAGGTAACCTTGGCCTATAATAGTAACTTCGGGGCCTGCCCGCAGTAACTCTAGAAGTTGTCGTGAAAATAAGATTCCAATTAAACATAAAATCGCGGCTGTAATTAGAGCTATAATAATCGATTGAGTAGCCGCGTTATCAGCCGCTTCCCGGTTTTTCGCGCCTATAGCTCTGGCTACCATTACAGTCGTACCGCTACCGATACCTATTAGAAGCGGAAAAAGAACCATTACAATAGTTCCGCCCATAGCCACGCCCGCTAATGCTTGATGGCCAAGTTTTCCAACCCAGAACATATCTATAACCGACTGGAAAGAACCAAGGACAGCCCGGACTAAAAGAGGAAGGGCAAGTATGAAAATATTATTTAGAATATTACCCTCTGTTAGATTGGGAATAGTTTTATTTTTCCTGAAGAATTTAATCATAATTAGGATTTATTATCTTATATAACTCGAAAGATTACAAGAAATATATTCTCTAAACCTAAATTCCACCTTGGAGGTGGTGAAACCGGTATTCTACCACCTCGGAGGTGGTACTCGATGTTATAGGGGGGGGTGAAGATTTTCTTCCTTTTAGTTTATGGATTACTTTGTAGCTCCTCTTTTGCCGTAATGCCTTTTTTCGGAATTAGATTATAGCTTATTGAAAAAGTGATATTTCTACTTTTTCCAAAAAGGCCATTATCATATTGGAATGACATAAGTTATAAAGAATCTTGTATTTGTTTGTAATGTAAGATATACTATTTATTAGCACCGATAATATTTCAGAAGCGGGACGCGAAGGTAGGATGAGACGCTAAAGGTACTTTGCTTAGATTGAAATACGATTGAAATTTCACAAATCCGAAGGCTGAAAGTTGAAATCATGGCAAAAGTAAATAATATAAAAAGAGGGTATGCTTTAATATTAGTCGTAGGCATTTTAGCTGTGCTTGTGCTTATCAACCTTTCTTTTGCTATAAGTTTGCGCTTAGAGCAGAATACGACAGCCGCATATATAAAGGGCGCTAAAGCTCAATATTTAGCTGATGCCGGTATCAACAATGCCATTAGTGAATTGAAGGCTGATGCTAAGCTTAACTTTGTTTATACCGGTAGTATAAGTAATTATTCAGATGATACTCTTTACGCGAATTGCGGTTCTTATTCGGTAGACATTGAAGACGAACAAAGAAAGGTAAATATAGATAAAGCCAATAGAGATTTATTGAAGAATTTATTAGGTGATGGTGACTATACAAGAGC
>CBDUVS010000095.1:0-4653 GCA_965370735.1 uncultured bacterium
TATAGTATCTAAATACTTTAAAAGTTGACTTTATTTATGAGCTTTGATATACTACATCTAATTCCTAACTTGTTTTTCTTTATATGGTTAAACGATTTAAATTAGAGGAGGGTATTTAAATGGGTATGTGGGTTGGACGCGGTAGGAAGGCCCGGCGTTGTTACAGTTTTGATGAAATTGCTTTAGTTCCGGGTGATGTATCAATTAACCCAAATGAAGTGGATGCTTCTTGGAAGTTCGCGCAAAAAAGATACAAAGTGCCTATTATAGCGGCGGCTATGGACGGTGTTGTAAATGTGCCCTTTGCTATTAAAATGGGTAAACTTGGAGGCCTCGCGGTTTTAAATTTAGAAGGTGTCCAAACGCGATATGAAGATCCGAGTGATATTTTAAATGAGATTTCAGAAGCTACGCCTGAGCGTGCCACCGAGTTAGTTCAGAAATTATATCAGCCTCCTGTCAAAGAAAAATTAATAAAAAAACGAATTCGTGAAATTAAAAAAGCTAAAGTAACTGTTATTGTGAGTTCTATCCCGCAGAAAGCGGAACGTTACAGTAAAATGGTCCAGTCTGCCGGCGCGGATATCTTTGTTGTCCAGTCACAAGTTTCTTCAGCAACACATATTTCAACTGAATATAAAGTATGTAATTATGGCACTCTCTGTAAAAAGAGTAAAATTCCGGTTATGATTGGAAATGCCGTAACCTATAATATGACTCTGGAACTTATGGAATTAGGAGCAAGTGGGGTTCTTATTGGAGTTGGCCCCGGAGCCGCTTGTACAACTCGCGGAGTTTTGGGCATCGGTGTTCCCCAGGTGACGGCAACTTGCGACGCCGCGGCTGCTAGAGATTTTTACTATAAAACAAGCGGTAAATATGTCCCTATCATTACTGATGGCGGCATGACAACCGGCGGCGATATATGTAAAGCTTTTGCTTGCGGCGCGGATGCTGTAATGGTTGGTTCCGCTTTTGCGCGGGCAAAAGAAGCACCTGGACGCGGTTGTCATTGGGGTATGGCAACACCCAATTTGAATTTGCCTCGCGGAACCAGAATTAGAGTAGGAACTACGGGATCATTAAAAGAGATATTGTTGGGCCCCGCGAAAACGGATGATGGTACGCAAAATTTACTTGGCGCGATAATGACTTCAATGGGAGCAGTTGGCGCGCGTACAATTAAAGATTTCCAATTAACGGAAATTATTATAGCGCCGGCCATTAAGACAGAAGGAAAAGTATTTCAATCAGCTCAGAAAGTAGGCATGAAAAAATGAAGAGAACACACACCTGCGGAGAACTAAAAAAAGAAAATATTGGAGAAACAGTCACTTTGTGCGGCTGGGTGGCTAAAAGAAGAGACCACGGTGGACTTATTTTTATCGACATAAGAGATAGAGAAGGTTTTACTCAGGTTGATTTCTTTTCGAAAAATAAAGAATTATTTAAAGAAGTAAAGAAACTTAGAAGTGAATTTGTTATTTGTGTTGAGGGTATAGTTCAGGAAAGGCCGAAAGGAACGGAAAATGCTAATCTTTCTACGGGCCATGTTGAAGTCCATGCCGATAAACTTCAAATTTTAAATGAGGCTGAAACGCCGCCTTTTGAAATTGAGGATGATTCTGAAATTTCTGATGAGAATAGACTGAGATACCGTTATCTTGACCTAAGACGAAATAAGATGACCAAAAATATTATCTTACGCCATAATGTTTGTAAGGTGATGAGAGATGTTCTTGATGAGGAAGGCTTTATTGAAGTTGAAACACCTATATTGACAAAAAGCACGCCTGAAGGCGCGAGGGATTATTTGGTGCCCAGTCGCGTTAATCAGGGATGTTTTTATGCTTTGCCTCAATCTCCACAACTTTTTAAGCAGATATTAATGGTTGCGGGTTTGGATAAGTATTTTCAGATTGCAAAATGTTTTCGTGATGAAGATTTAAGGGCTGACAGGCAGCCGGAATTCACACAGTTAGATATGGAAATGTCCTTTGTTGAGCAAGAAGATATCTTTAATATAAGTGAAAAGGTGATTAAGGCGGTTTTTAAGCAAGCAGCCGGAATTGACATCCAGACACCTTTTCTAAGAATGAGCTACCAGGAAACCCTGGAGAAATATCAAACTGACAAACCCGATTTAAGAAAAGATAATGAAAAATATAGCTTTGTCTGGATAGTTGATTTCCCGCTTTTTAAATATAACGAAGAAGATAAGAGATGGGAGAGTGAGCATCATCCATTTACGTCTCCTTGTGAAGATGACATCGGACTTTTGGATAACAACCCCGGAAAAGTTAGATCAAGTTCTTATGACTTAGTAATAAATGGCGCGGAGATAGCCAGCGGTTCAATAAGAATTAATAAGAAGGAGTTGCAGAAAAAGATATTTGAAATTGTTAATATGCCGGAAGATGAAATTGATGCCCGCTTCGGTTTTTTACTTGAAGCATTTGACTATGGAGCTCCTCCGCATGGCGGCATTGCTTTCGGTTTAGATAGACTTCTTACTTTAATTACCGGTGATGACAGCATTAGAGATGTGATAGCGTTTCCGAAGACTCAAAGAGCATTATGCCCTTTAACTAATGCGCCATCAGTTGTCAATAGTAAACAGTTAACTGAATTAGGTTTGAGTATCAAACCCTCAAAGAAGGAGGTGTTGTAATTATGAAATCGTGGACACCTTTGTTGGTATTTGCGTTATTAATAACTATGCTTTTGGTTTGCGGATGTGTAACCGTAAAACCGGTTACATGTCAAAGAGTTGATCAGGAGATTTCCGGTAATCAGGGCTTTTTAATGGGTGAAGGTGATGTCGTACAAGGCAAAACCGGAAAGACAACAAAAACTTTTATTAAGGTTGATATAGATTTAACAAGACGTAGCGCTGAAACTGCCGTGACTGAAGAATATTCAGATAAGAAACAGAGTGAGAGTTTAAAAAAGATGGCATCTGATAGGCCCGGGGATTACAATAAGGGCTATTTTGAAGCTGAAGTGGATGATGAGCCTGAGACAATTTCTGATATGTCGTGTGTGATTGTTGAAGATATAGAAGAAGTTGAAATAATAACTGTTGTGGAACCGGCATATGATTATTATGTTGTTAAAAAAGGTGAGACTCTTTGGGATATTGCCGGACGTCCGGAAGTTTATGGAAATTCTTCAAAATGGAAGTTGATATTTAACGCCAATAAAGACAAGATTAAGAAACCGAGTTTAATAAAGCCCGGTATGAAATTAAAAATTCCGAGGTAAAAATATATTCACTATGGAAAAAGTGATTACCCTTAATAATAACAGGGAAGCTGTTTCGCTTTTTGGTAAACATGATGAGAATCTCCGTTGTATAGAAGATAAGCTGGACGTAACAGTAGTATCGCGCGGGGATAAGCTTACTATTAAGGGTAAGAAACGGGATGTTGAAAGAGCGGGTAAGCTTTTTGATGAGGTTCTTTTGGTAATCAGAAAAGGCGGGACTATGAAAAAATCAGAACTTGATTACTCTATTGAAGCCATTAAACAAGATTATAATGCCCCGATAGATAAGGTGTATCTTGATAAGATTCCCGTATCTCATAAAAGGCAACCTGTTGTTCCTAAAACATTAGGTCAAAAGGAATATATTGATGCTATTAGGAATTTTGATATTGTTTTTTCAATAGGCCCGGCCGGTACTGGTAAAACTTATTTAGCTATGGCTATGGCGGTAATGTATTTAATAAGAGGTGATTGCAGCCGCATAATTCTCGCCAGGCCTGCTGTTGAAGCCGGTGAAAGCCTGGGCTTTTTACCGGGAGATTTTTATGAAAAGGTCAGCCCTTATCTAAGGCCTTTGTATGACGCTTTATACGACATGATGGAAGTTGATAAAGTTAAGAATTTTATGGATAAAGGAATCATAGAAGTTGCCCCTCTGGCGTATATGCGGGGAAGGACGCTTAATGATTCTTTTATTATTTTAGATGAAGCGCAGAATTGCACTAGGGAACAATTGAAAATGTTCCTTACAAGATTGGGCTTTAATTCAAAGGCTGTTATAACCGGCGATATTACTCAAAGCGATTTACCCGGTGAGAAACGCACCGGCTTAGCGGAAACTATAGATATTTTAAAAGACATCAAGGGTATGGAATTCATAAGTTTAACAGGTAAAGATATTGTGCGTCACGAGCTTGTTCAATCTATTATTAAAGCATACGAAAACTACTTTAGGTAAAAATAATGTTTTGGAAAAAAAGACAATCGAGTTTTCATGTATTTAAAGTAACACCAAGCTCTTTTCTGCTTGTTTTATTGTTTGCGGCCGTTTTTATCTCAATAATCCTGATTGGACCCCGCCCGTACAAAGGTATTATGCAAGTTGGTGATATTGCTCGCGTAACAATTAAGGCTCCGTTTGATTTTTATGTCCGGGGGGATGTCAACTCTGAGGCGACATCTAAAAATATAGAGAGGGCTGGAAAGATAGTTCCTGAAGTTTATTTTTTGGATAAGAGTAAAAATGATTCTATCTATAGCAGGACGCTGAGCTTATTTAATAAAGCTGATGACTTAAGACTTAAGGAGGACCTTACAGAGAAAGAGAAAGTGTCCTTATTAAAAGAGAAAAGTTCTTTCGCGCTTAAAAATTCTTACTACAGTTAT
>CBDUVS010000096.1:0-4628 GCA_965370735.1 uncultured bacterium
TCCATACCAGAATAAGATCTATCTTCTTTTTTCTGGCTGCCTCCATTAATTTCAAGAATCCAGGCCTGTTCCTTTTTAAAGCAGATATCCCCTCGTCTGTAAATTCCTGGATATTTTTCCACTTGTTTTTTCGACAATACGTTCTTAATTCCTTTAACTGTTGGTCAATGGTTTGTTCTTCAGTGCTTGCTCTTGAATAAATGGCTATTTGCATTTTTTTATAGAAAAAGATCTCTTTTAAAAATCGTTCTACTTAACGTTGTATTTAATCGTTACTTTAACATTAATACTTACTGAAAACCTACCCTTGAAATTTGCCCCTTGAAATACAAGGAGTTACGAAAAAAATATCGCACCAATATCACGGGTATCATCGCACCAATATCACGGGGTCATCGCACCAATATCACGGGTATACTTAAGAAAAATTAACTCCTATTTCTTTACATTCTCTCTTGAGAATATCCGTAAAAACAGCTCCCTTTGATATTTTTATTTGCCTATTTTCAAGGACTTCACGTGTGAGACTTAGAGATTTATGAATTAACTCCTCCGGCACCTTTTGGGCGACTTTGTAGTAAAAATTTTTAGATTTGAGGTCTCCCAGCTTATCTAACATTTCTAAGACTAAACTATCTTGACGGGCTATGTCCTCCAAAGTTAGCTGGATATCCTTTTTTTGCCTTTTCACAGAGGAAAATGTAACCAGAACACCAATATTGTTAAAAGCAAAGGTGTGCAAATAGCCAGATTCTACTAACGGGGCAAAACTTCGTTTTAAGGCTTCTTTTATACGGAATTTTTCTTTTCCTTCTACCCAGAGTTCAGTTTGAAGTTTTTTATAAGAAATAAACTTTGTCTTCTCATAACGAATGAACTCTAGAAAACGATACAATTTTCGGGTTCTTCCCCCTTTAACCGTAAAATATGTTTTAATATCAAATTCAGAAGTATAAAAATTTTCAATATTATTTGTTACCCATTCAGGGATTTCCAACTCAAGGTAATATTTTTTTGTCCTTTTTCCGCTCCTTGTTTCCTTCTCTTTTTTGAAAATTCCCTTAAAATAAAATAATTTTAACGACTTTTCCTCATATATTTTGAGTTGTCCTCCCTTCTCTTTCACAGTGATATATTTATCCTGCAATATTTCAAAATTAGAAATCCTTTTTGCTGACCGCTCAATATTTTTATAAAGTACTCCCTGTTTTTTTATTTGCATTATTTTTGGAAAGTCACTAAAAGGTATTCTAATCTTTCTCGGGCAATATCCACCTTTGCGGGTAAAATCATAAAGCTGATAAAATACCACCGTAGTAATATCTTGATCGAATTCAGTGAGCATGCCGTAAATCGCATTAGGGGCGACACTTAATTTTTTTATTGCGCCGGTTTCGTCTATTACCGATGAAACCTCATAAGGCTCATTAGATGATGCGATTTTTTTTTCTAGTGCTTTCTTTTTTTCTTCTGTCCCAAAGAAGAAAATTGGCATTTTCTCAATATTCACATCAATGCGCATTAAATCTTTTTTCATAGGCATTTCCGTACAGAATAAACAGTAAGCCAGTATAACGTTATATCAGCAAAACAGTATAATGTTTAACTGGTAAGATGTTTAAACAGCCTGCTGTCTGCTCCTTCCTCGTTAAATTTGCTCAAGGCTTCATCTAAGGCAACCTTAACAATGTCAGATTTTCGTATTTTTCTGTTGTGCTTCCTGAGTGCGAACCATACGTTATCTAAAGAAGTCAGGAGAGAAGGAGGAAGATAGAAAGTCCCTTTCTCCTTTTTGGAAATCACCTCTCTTTTAGAGGGTTTCCTTTCTTCTTCCAAGAAAACCCCCATGCCTTTACCTTTTAATGTTGGTCTTTTTCCCATCTTTTAGAACCTCCTTTGCTAAATTTCTATATGCATTTGCACCCTCTGAATTTTTCGCGTAAGAGAGAATAGATTCTCCGGCCAATGCGGCATCGGCAAACTTAATTGTTCTTTTAATGACTGTAGTATAGATTTGACCGGGAAAATGGGTCTTTAGCTCTTCCACCACTTCTTTGGAGTGGAGCGTCCTGCTATTATGCAGTGTCCTTAAAATTTTTGCTGTTAAATCAGCGTTACCTTTCTTTTTTACTTTCGCAATAATTTCGTTTAGGTTTTTTAAACCTCTTAAAGCCAAATATTCTGTCTGGACAGGAATTATTACTTTGTTAGCTGCGATTAAAGCATTTGTGGTAAGAACCCCTAAACTGGGGGGGCAATCTATGAGGATAAAGTCGTATTCATTGACTATAGGAGATATGATATCTTGCAAGTTAGTATGCCAGCCAATTTCACCGATCAATTCTCCTTCCGCACCTGCTAGGTCAATATTTGAAGGAACAAGATAAAGGTTAGTGCCTTTTGTTTTTTTAATTAATGGCTTGAGAAGAAGATCTTCGGGATTTATTAAGGCGTTATAGATAGTGGTATCAAAAGAGTCCGGGTTAAATCCTAAGTTAGTGGTTAATCCGGCTTGAGGGTCTAAATCCAATAATAAGACTCTTTGCCCTTTTTCTGCCAGTGCCGAACCTAAACTAATAGAGGTGGTTGTTTTGCCAACCCCACCTTTCTGGTTCGCGATAGAATATATTACTGCCCCCGCCATTGTCACATTATAATGGTAAGATGGTGTAATGTCAAGAAAAGGTGACAGCTTTTGTGTAAGCGAGTAGGACTCTGTGCCGCAACGAGCCTGAGAACACTGCGGCTTATTTTTGAATAGAGGGGTAGTCTTTGTGTGCTCAGGGTTTTTGCTGTTGTTAATACGTTTGCTCCACGCAGTGTTCTCAGACTTCGTTGCTTGCTGGTTTTTTGCCTGAGTCGCCGTGCGCTACAGCCGTAGTTTAGTGGTTTTTAAAGTCGGCAGGTGATAGGCGCTTTTCCCACTACGACTGTAGCACACGGCTTGGTGGTCGCTGTCGGCAGGGGCGGGAGGTTGCCTGTTCCGCAGCTGGCCCGGAAAGCCCTGCAGGTCGGTGGTGAATGTTGTTGCGTATCGCGCGCAGGGCTTTCCAGACTGAGGTGGTTGGTGGGTTAGAGAAGAGTGGCGCGCCACTGGCTGGGCCGCTCGGTTTGCGCCACAGTCCCGCTGGGGCGGGACGTGAAGGTCAAGCGGTATATGTGGAGCTTATCTGAAAGGGTGGAGGGGGGTGCGGTAGGCTTTTCCGCTTCAACATAATCAGTTGTTATCCGCAGTTGGGCAAATTTCGGTAAATCCTGAATGGCCCAACTGACCGATAACACAAGATTATGTTAACTTTTGGCAAGGAAAATGCCTGAATAGGGGCAAAGCCAGCCAGTTTGCCTATCATAGCTGTTTCAAACCCTGGGGAGAAACAGCCATCATAGTTTGCCTGTCTGCCTTTGCCCCCTTACCAAAAGCCGCCCTTTAATCCCGGGCTTGCCAGTGCATTTATTGCCCACCTATATACGATGTCCCGTCCCTGCGTGGGTGAAGAGCAGCAGGGCGCATTGCTAAAAATACGTTTTCGCCCCTAAAAACCCGGTCGCTACGCAATGCGCCCTGCTGAAAAAAAGAGAAATAACCCCAAATACCCCCTTTCCCCACCCAAAAGCCTCCTCCTCCCGCTGTTTTTCCCCGAGGAGAATTTGGCGTATTATATTTTAATAATGAAACAACCAAAGTGCTTTCAAAAATCAAAAACTAAATATCAATAAAAAATAAAACAAAAGTTTGCTCTATGTCCGCCTTTGTCCTATTGACAAAGTATTTTCTGGAGAGTAATATTAACAATAACCTATCAAAAAACACTCTACTATACTATTAAATTAGTAAGACTTTTTAATCAGAAGGTGAAGAAAATTCAAGAAAGTAATCAATTGAATTCCTTGTAAAATAAGGAGTTAAATATTTCGTCTAAGGCTTTGTATTAAGGCAATAAGGAGGGGAACCAAATGGACGGCTTAAGGGTTTTTCAATTATCTTCTTTTCGTAATATCTGTTTCTTGCTAAGTGTGGGAATGTTAAATTTAGCTAGTGTCCCGGCTAATGCAGCTATCATTGATGTTAGCGCCCCTATCACCAATCTTACGATAGGGGAACACGTCTATGTCGATTTTAATATTTTGGGTCTTACTGGTGCTATAGGGGATTCTTTGAGTGCGTTTGATCTTGACATCCTGTTCGATGATAGTGTCTTTTCATTTACGGGGTTTGATTTTACAGATCCTGTTTTAGGAAACAACCAACTGGATTTGCCGGAGATAGGGGCTTTTTCCTTTTACGGCAACGTCTTTGATCCGGGCAACGGGGTGTTGGATGTATATGGAGTCTCCGGAAATTCTGACTTGGTGTTGGACGCTGATCAAGCAAATGACTTCCGCTTCCTTGGACTAACCTTCTTGGCGATTGCCGAAACATCTTCATCCGGCATTTCCATCAACTTGACCGATCCTTACCTACTTGTCCTGGATAGTGATTTTGGTGATTTAGACATAAGCTACGCGCCCGCTCAGGTGGACATTGCTGTCTCTTCAAGTGCGCCAAGTACACCTGTGCCAGAACCTAGCACATTTTTATTATTAACTATGGGTATGCCATTCCTTTCAAGTCGAATCCGAAAACGGTT
>CBDUVS010000097.1:0-4537 GCA_965370735.1 uncultured bacterium
AGGAGGGTTTATATGAAAGTTGTGGTAGTTAAAGATTTATGCACCGGTTGCGGCCTTTGCGTCAGCACCTGTCCTGATGTTTTTGAAATGGCCGGTGATGTGGCGGAAGTTAAAGGGGATGTTGTACCTGAAACCGCGGAGGATACCGCGAAAGAAGCTGTTCAGAATTGTCCTGTAGAGGCAATAACAATCGAAGAATAGTTCATATATGTTAGAAGAACTTCAGTCAACTTTAAAAGATTACATTCAAGCTGGCCAGGTACTTTCGTACCTGGCCGCTTTTGTTAGCGGTTTTTTCCTGAGTTTTACCCCCTGCATATATCCTTTAATTCCGGTAACTTTAGGTTATATAGGAGCGACGGATACGAGTCGTCATCGGGCGTTTATGTTGTCTCTGGCTTATGTTCTGGGGATAAGCGCTACATATTCCTTTTTAGGATTAATGGCTGCTTTAGGGGGAAAACTTTTTGGTCAGATATTAATTAATCCGGTATTTCCTTTAGGGGTGGGTTTGTTATGTGTATTTTTAGGATTATACTCAATGGATATAATAAAAATCAATTTGCCGGCTTTTTTAAGCTTTTCCAAGGTCAACATAAAAAAAAGACAACCTAACTTATTTTTTAGTTTCATTATCGGGATTGCTTCAGGATTGGTTATTGGGCCTTGCACGGCTCCGGTGTTAAGCGCTATTTTAATTATTGTGGCGGAAAAACAGAATCTTTTTTTCGGGGTGAGTTTGCTGTTTACCTTTGCCGTTGGACTGGGGACGCTTTTATTATTAGTAGGTACTTTTGCCGGCTTACTTAAAACGTTACCTAAAGCAGGTTCCTGGATGGTAGTCATTAAAAAAGTTATGGGTGTTTTATTGGTGTTAATCGGCGGCTATTTTATAATGAAAGGCATATTTCTTTTTGTCTCTTAGGAAGTAATGGGATTGAATGCGGGATTTAAGTAAAAAAAGTCACAAGATACAAGCAAGTTGCAAGTAGAAAGTCACCAGACACAAGTCATAAGAGCAAATAGCTTATAGCTATCGGCTGTCAGCTGTCAGCTATCAGCAAAGAGCTAATAGTAAATAGCGTATAAAAAACAATAACCAAGACACAAGAAACAATAACCAAATAATAACCAATGACCAAATTCGAATAACCAAGTTGAAATAAAACAAGAGAAACTGTTTGATGATTGGATATTGAAGTTTGAATATTGTTTGCTTGTGCCCGAAAGGGTATATCTTGTAACTTGTGTCTAATGACTTTGTACTTGTGACTTAATTATTGGATGAGGATGATGTATATGAAATGGATTAAAGTTTTATTTATTGGATTTGTTATATTAGGTATTTCAACTTTGGTTTTAGGTGAAGTTACGATAGGACGGGAAGCTCCTGATTTTAGCTTAAAAGATACAGAAGGTAATTTAATAACACTTTCAGATTACAAGGATAAGAATGTAGTTGTACTCGACTTTTTTACCAGTTGGTGCCCAACTTGTGTTAGGTACTTAAATGAGGTAAATAAATGCTATGAAGCATATAAAGCCGAAGGCCTAATTGTTATTGGTGTAAATATTCAGGAGTCTGAAGCTAAAGTGAAAAAGTTGGTTAAAAAACACAGCCTTGATTATCCCGTGGTTTTAGATCTTAAGGCGGAAGCTGCTTCGCGCTATGGAGTTAGAGGTGTGCCGTACATGGTTATAATTGATAAAAACGGGAAAATTATATGGACGGGCCATATACTGGACAGTAGGGCCAGAACTATACTAAAAGAACTTTTTAATTAGGGAGACGATATGATAAAACCGAATCCTTTTACTCCGCAGTCAGGCTGGGAACCGAGATTTTTCGGAGGCCGAGAGGAAGAGCTGAATTTCTTTGAAAAGATACTTTCTCAAAGCGTAAGAGGCCAGGCTAATCATGTAGTTATTTTAGGAGAATGGGGTACGGGAAAAACCTCACTCGCTAAACAACTAAAGAAGATAGCTCAGTCTCAGGGGTACCCGACGGCCTTTTGCCCAATGAGTAATATAAGTTCCAAATCAGCCTTAAAAGATACTATCAACCTTATAGCTCAGGAGATGCTTTTAGGCCTTCCTAAGGATACGACAGCCATAGGTATAGAAAACATTTTAAATAAGTTGGGTAAATTGCAGCCACAAGTTAAGTTTACTAAGTTTTTGGCAAATTTATGGCAAGTTATAGAAGCCAAGATGGCGGTGGTCTTTATTGATGACGTACAGAATTTAGATATCAATTCCGGGGTTATTGATACACTGCGTTCTGTTTTAAGCAGGGATGAAGTAATAAAAAATACTAATTATTTGTTTGTTTTATTGTCAACGCCCAGGGGCTGGCAGGACTTTATCGATAAACATAATCCGGTAGGACGTTTTTTTAGAAAAAGAATATATTTGGAGAACCTTGATCAAACAGAAACAAACGAAATAATTGATAAAACATTAAATGGAACCGAAATTAGTTTCGGTGAAAACATTAAAGAGGCTGTTTATGATAACACTAAAGGACATCCTTATGAATTACAGCTTTTATGCAGTAATCTGTATGATAATCAGCTTCAGGCGTCTATTAGTGATGAGATTTTTAACAAGGCTTTAAAAAATACTTTACGGGAATTAGGTAGAGATTATTTTGAAGCTCTTTACAGAAGAGCGAGTGATAGAGAAAAAGAAGTCCTATTTATTTTAGTGGAAAAAAATAAACCCCTTAGCATATCAGATATTCGCTCGGTAATGATAATCGAGAAAAGAAAGGCCGGTTTTCCCATCGCGAATATTAAAAATTTTCTCTATCGTCTCTATGAAAAAGAGATCATAAAAAGAAAAGATACGGGTGAATTTGAGATAATAGACCCTATGTTTACTAAATACCTGGAATTTTTTGAATTGAAAAAAGGAGTATAAAAGTATGACGGATTTACAAGATAAAATTAAAAAAGACACAATAGAAGCCTTAAAAAATAAGGATGAAATAAAAGTGATAACCCTAAGGATGCTGCAAGCGGCTATCCAGCGGAAATCTATTGAAAACAGGAAAGAAGAATTAAAAGAAGAAGATGTTTTGCGGGTTTTAAAAAAGGAAGTGAAGCAAATTAAGGATTCTATTGAAGCTTTTATTAACGGTAACAGAAATGATTTGGTTGAAAAAGAAAAAGTGTCCTTGAATATCCTTAAGGATTATTTACCCCCTCAGGTAAGTCTTGAAGAAATAAAAGAGGTAATTTTAAAAATCAGAGATGAAATGAATCCTCAACTGCCTGCTGATTTTGGCAAGGTTATGAAAGAAGCTATGACTGCTTTAAAGGGAAAAGCGGACGGCAAAGATGTAAGTGTTGTGATAAAAGAAGTTCTTTTAAGAAAATAAATAGATGAAAACACTCAAATTTATAGGTACAGCGGGTGCCAGATTCGCGATGCTGAGACAACTAAGGGCCTCAGGTGGTTTGTGGCTTAAGTGGGAGGATACTAATTTATTAATAGACCCGGGCCCCGGTTCTCTCGTGGGGTGTTTAAAGTCACGCCCCAAATTGAATCCCCTTGATTTAGACGGCATTATTTTAACCCACCGCCATTTGGATCATTCAGGAGACATTAATGTGATGATAGAAGCTATGACAGATGGTGGCCATAAAAAAAAAGGTGTAGTCATCGCTCCTTATGATGCTCTGGAGAATGATCCGGTAATCTTAAGGTATAACCGCAATTATGTTGACAAGATAGAACTTTTAAAGGAAAATGAAACTTATAAAATTAAAGAGGTTTTATTTCAGGCCGCGATAGAGCATATCCATGGATGTGAGACTTACGGCCTTAATTTTAAAGTTGGCAAAAAAGTCCTTCTATCTATCATAACCGATACTCAGTATTTTGAAGGTATTGAAAAATATTACCCGGGAGACATCCTGGTAGTGAACCTTTTGTTATTTAATAAAAAAAGGCACGTAAAACATCTTAGTCTGGCTGATGCCAGGTTAATTTTAAAAAATAGTAATTGCCGGGTTTTTATCATGACTCATTTCGGTATGACGATGCTTAAGAATAAACCCCATGAAATCGCCCGCGGGCTTCAAGATGAATTTAAAGATAAGCAAATTATCGCCGCCTATGACGGTATGATTTTTGATTTAGAAAAACATTTAGAATAAGTCACCAGTCATACGTCACACGTCAAAAGTCAAAGGCCAAAAGCAAAAAAAACAGCTGTTTGGTGATTGGATATTGAAATTTGACCCTTCAATAGGATTTAGGATTTGTTTGACATTTGTTGCTTGTATCTTGTAACTTGCGTGTGCCCTGCAAGGGTATGTCTTGTGTCTGGTGTCTGGTGACTTTGTACTTGTATCTTGCTTGCCTGTGCTCGCTTGTGCCCATGAGGGTATTAGGGTATGCCCTGCAAGGGTATATTTTGCGTTTTGGTTATTTGTTATTTAACGTGTCTAATAAACATATTATACAAGGAGTATAACAGTGGAATTTTCAAAAAGAGCGCAAGCTATAATGGCTTCTCCGACTTTAGCCA
>CBDUVS010000098.1:0-4470 GCA_965370735.1 uncultured bacterium
AAATAGCGGATAGCGGATAGGAAAAGCAAAAAACAAGAAAACATAAAAAAACAAAAGCAAAAGGTTTAAAACGGAGGTAAGGAAATGGCAAAAGCAATTGGAATTGATTTAGGTACTACAAACTCATGCGTGGCTGTTATGGAAGGCGGCGAGCCTAAAGTAATAGCTAATGCTGAAGGTATGAGAACGACTCCCAGTATTGTCGCTTTTACTAAAGATGGACAAAGGTTAGTTGGCCAGCCGGCTAAAAGGCAGGCTGTAACTAATCCGGAGAATACAATATTTTCCATTAAGCGTTTTATGGGTAGGTCCCATAATGAAGTAAAAGAAGAAGAGAAAATGGTGCCGTACTCTGTTGAAGGCGGAGCCAATGAAAGTATAATCGTTAAGTCAGGTAATAAGTCTTATACACCCCCTGAGATTTCGGCTATGATTTTGCAGAAATTAAAAGAAACAGCTGAAAGTTATTTAGGTGAAAAGGTGACCGACGCGGTTATTACTATTCCGGCCTATTTTAACAGTTCACAGCGTCAGGCGACTGAAGATGCCGGTAAGGTTGCCGGGCTTAACGTTTTACGAATTATCAATGAGCCGACCGCGGCGAGCCTGGCTTATGGTTTGCAGAAGAAAAAGAACGAGAAAATTGCTATCTATGATTTAGGCGGCGGTACGTTTGATATCTCAATTCTTGAAGTCAGCGAACCCGATAAAGACCAGTGGGTAATTGAGGTTAAAGCCACCAACGGTGATACTCACTTAGGCGGAGATAACTTTGACCAGAGAATTGTCAATTGGTTGGCCGATGAATTTAAAAATGAGACAGGTATTGACTTAAGAAACGATAAAATGGCTTTGCAGAGATTAAAAGAAGCGGCAGAGAAGGCTAAATGTGAATTATCGTCTAATGTAAAAACAGAAATTAATTTGCCCTTTGTAACGGCTGATGCTTCAGGCCCGAAACACTTGGTGAAAGAACTTACCAGAGCTAAACTTGAGCAGTTAGTTGATGATCTGGTTCAGAGGACCGCCGAACCGTGCAAGACAGCTTTGGCTGATGCTGGTCTAAGCGCTAGTGATATTGATGAAGTTGTTTTAGTCGGCGGCCAGACCAGAATGCCCAAAGTTCAGGAGTTGGTAAAAGAATTGTTCGGTAAAGAACCTCATAAAGGTGTTAATCCGGATGAAGTTGTAGCTATTGGCGCGGCTATTCAAGCCGGCATACTTACGGGGGATAGCAAGGGTGATGTTTTACTTTTGGACGTCACGCCCCTTTCTCTGGGCATTGAAACATTAGGCGGGGTATTTACTAAATTAATTGAGAAAAATACCACTATCCCAACTAAAAAGAGCCAGATTTTTTCAACCGCCCAGGACAATCAACCCTCAGTTACCATCAGGGTTTTACAGGGCGAGAGAGGTATGGCTAATGACAATATAGAGTTAGGCAGGTTTGATTTAGTTGGAATTCCTCCGGCTCCCAGAGGCTTGCCTCAAATAGAGGTTACCTTTGATATTAATAGTAACGGGATAGTTCACGTGCATGCTAAAGATAAAGGAACGGGGAAAGAACAGTCGGTAAAAATTACAGCTCCCAAGAAGCTTTCTGATGAAGAAATAGAGAGAATGGTAAAAGAAGCTCAAAGCCATGCTGAAGAGGATAAAAAGAAAAAAGATACCGTTGAGGTTAAGAATCAGGCCGATAATTTAGTTTACGCGACGGAAAAATCCTTAAAAGACTATGGTGATAAAGTGGACGCTAAAGAGAAAGAAAGCATCCAGAAGAAACTGGATGAATTTAAGAAAACTCTTGAAACTGAAACTGATACGGAAAAAATTAAGACGGCCATGGAAGATTTAACCAAGGCAACGCATAAATTAGCTGAGGCGATTTATAAAGATGCTCAGGCTAAACAGCAGCAATCCCAGAACCAGTCGGCTGGTGCCTCCGGTTCGGGACAAGCAGGGGCTGAAGGCGAGCCACAGAACCACTCAGCCGATGCCTCGGGTTCTGGACAGGCAAGCCAAGAAGGTGCTGATAAGAAGGATGATGTTGTTGACGCTGATTATAAAGTTGAAGATGAAGAGAAAAAATAGCGGATAGCGTTTAGCGTAGAGCGGATAATTATGAAGACAAAGTCTTTTAAGGACTTAATAGTTTGGCAAAAAGCGTATAAAATAGTTATAGAAGTCTATAAAATAACCAAGAATTTTCCTAAAGAAGAAATCTACGGTTTATCTCAACAGATGAGAAGGTGCTCAGTATCAATACCGTCTAACATTGCGGAGGGCTATGGAAGGCAATATAATAAGGAATACAAACAGTTTTTGTCTATTGCCTATGGTTCGCTGTCAGAGTTAGAAACTCAATATCTATTAGCTATAGATTTGAAACATATCAACCAGAGCAGGGCTATTGAACAATTGTTAAAAGAAGTAGGTAGTATGTTGTATAGGATGATAAATCCTATACGCTAACCGTTATGTGTTAAATACTAAAAAGGAAGCGGGCAACGCGCTGTATAGAATAATAAGTTTTATATGCTATACGCTCTATGCTAAACGCTATTGAATATGGCTAAAAAAGATTATTATAATGTTTTAGGTGTTTCTAAAAGCTCTTCTCAGGATGAGATAAAAAAAGCTTATAGAAAATTGGCTTTAAAGCATCATCCTGACAGGAATAAAGAAAACAAAAATGAGGCGGAAGATAAGTTTAAAGAAATTTCTGAAGCCTATGAAGTTTTAAGTGACTCTCAGAAGAGAGCTCGCTATGATCAACTTGGCCATGAAGGCGTCAGATCCGATTTTGGTGGCGGCGGCTTTGATTGGCAGAACTTTACGCATTTTGAGGATTTAGAAGATATATTCGGTAGTTTCGGCGGATTAGGGGATATTTTTGAGAGCTTTGGCATAAACACAGGATTTTCCCAAAGGCGCCAAAGATATGGGCCTCAAAAAGGAAGTAGCCTCGAGTATGAACTTAGCATAACCCTGGAAGAGGCTGCCACGGGCTGTGAAAAAGAAAGTAGGATATCTCACGAAGAAACCTGCAAGAAATGCCAAGGCTCAGGAGCTAAGGCTGGCTCTAAAAAAGAAAAATGTTCAGCTTGCCATGGCACAGGTAGGATAAGTTTTTCACAGGGGTTTTTTAATGTGGCTCGGGTTTGTGAAAGGTGCCTCGGAGAAGGTGAGATAATAAAAGAGCCCTGCGAGGCTTGTCGCGGAAAAGGCATTAAAGCGGTTACTAAAAAAATAAAAGTGCAAGTTCCCAAAGGAGTCGAGAGCGGAGTCAGGCTTAGAATATCTAACGAAGGAAATGCCGGTTTAAAAGGCGGGCCTCCCGGAGATTTATACGTGCTTATCTATGTTGAGCCTCATGAGATTTTCGAAAGACATGGTAATGATATTGTAGTAGAAGTTCCCATAACATTTACTCAAGCAGCCTTAGGGGCGCAGATAAGTGTACCTATCCTTGAAGGCAAGGTTAAAATGAAAGTACCCGAAGGTTGTCAGTATGGAAAAGTGTTTCGTCTAAGAGGCAAGGGGTTGCCGAGCTTAAGGGGATATGGCAAAGGTGATGAGTTAGTAAAGATAATTATAGAAGTTCCTGATAGGCTTTCAAAGAAGCAGAAAGCTTTGTTAGAGGAATTTGCCGGCGAAAGCGGACAAAATGCCGGGCCCCTGAGAAAATCTTTTTTAGAAAGAGTTAAAAGAGCATTGGGAGGATAAAATGCCAACCTATGAATATGAATGCAAAAAGTGCAATGACCGCTTTGAATTTTTTCAAAGTATGAACGATGAACCCTTAAAGAAATGTAAAAAATGCCAAGGTGGACTAAGGCGTTTGATTGGCAGTGGGGCCGGTATTATATTTAAAGGTTCGGGTTTTTACGCGACTGATTATAGAAGTTCGGATTATAAAGCCAAGGTTAAAGCTGAAAAGACGCCTTGCGCGGCCCGCAAAGATTCAAAATTGTGTCCCGCAAAGAAAAAAAGTTAAATCTTGAGAGATATTAAAGAAAATATTTTAAAATATTGGTCCTGGCCGCTAATTTATGTTACTGTAATTTTTGGCCTCTCATCTATAAGGTTTCCTTATGTTCATGAATTTAAAAATTTTAGCATTGATAAACTGCTGCATCTTGTAGAATACTTTGGGTTGGGCCTGGTTTTATCAAGGTCTTTTTTAAAAGCGACATCTTTAAAGAAAAACGTTATTTTCTGGGTTGTCATCGCATTTGGTTTTATAATTGGAATGAGTGATGAATTTTATCAGTCATTTGTGCCCGGCAGGCAGTCAAGCGTTTATGATCTTTTAGCTGATATTATTGGTGTATTATCGGGAAGCTGGATTTACTTAAGAAGGGTGAAACGTGATAGAAATTAAAGGTTTTAGAGGCGTATTATATAATAAAGAAAAGATTAAGGATTTTAGCCTGGTTACCGCGCCGCCTTATGATGTTATCTCGC
>CBDUVS010000099.1:0-4388 GCA_965370735.1 uncultured bacterium
ATCTTGGTTATTGTTTGTGACTTATGACTGGTGCCTTGTCTCTTGTTTCTTATTGCGCCTTTAGCTTGTTTCTCAATAAATCGGCTCTTTTAAGATCTCTTTCCCGAGGATTAAGATCCCTGCCTTCAATTTTCTGCAAATGCGCCGGTTGAGTGGTGATAAACAATTCATTAATACTTTTAATATCAACTTTGTTAATGATTAATAAATTGACCCCCAACCTAACCGCGGACAAAAGCCCTATGGCTTCCAGGCTGCTTATAATTCTGGCATTAGTTAAAATACTGTAAGCTCTCCATATTTCATCTTCAAGCTGATGTCTACTATTTTTTAAAAGCAACTCTCTGGCCCCCTTCTCATACTCAACAACTTGTTTTATAACCTTATCAATATCATCGACCAGCTCCTGCTCAGAATGGCCCAAGGTTATCTGATTAGATATCTGGAAAAAATTCCCGGAGGCCTCAGTCCCTTCACCGTAAAGTCCGCGAACAGCTAAATTTATTCTGGCAATACTCTTTAAAACCTTACTGATGCGCTTAGTCATTACCAGCGCCGGCAAATGAATCATAACGGACGCTCTCATACCGGTTCCAACGTTTGTCGGGCAGGCAGTCAGATAACCCCATTTCGAATTACAAGCATAATCGAAATCGCGCCGAAGCTCACTATCAAGTTTATCTAATAGCCGCAATGACTCTTTAAGCTCAAGGCCGGACTGCATAACTTGAAGCCGCAGATGATCTTCCTCGTTTATCATAATGGAGAACAACTCTTTTTCACTAATATCCACCGCTTTATAGCTACCATCGGCAGTTAATTCACGGCTAATCAAATGGCGCTCAACGAGAAACTGTTTATCTAAATCATTAAGCTCATCCATAACTAAAAAAAGAGAATTTTTAAGACATTCGTTTTTAAAAAGAGTTTGCTTTGTTTTGGTCAAAATTTCTTTTCTTTGCCTCTCGCCCGCCCAATGCGAAAACGGCAGGCCTTTAATGTTTCTGGCAAAGCGAACGCGTGAACTCATTACTATTTCAGATTCAGTTCCCGTAGCTTTAAGCCATTCACTTGTTTGATTTAATAAATCATTTAATTGCATTTTAAATCTTCTTCTTTTTTTTGGCTCTGATTATATCCCTCAAGCGGGCAGCCTCTTCAAACTCTTCATTTCTTATGGCAATTTCTAATTTTTCTTCCAACTTATCAATACTATCTGTTTCTTTGATTGTTTTACTGTCTTTTTTAGCTCCCTTAGGCATATTGCCGGCATGACGGCTCGAACCGTGTATTTTTCTTAAGAGGGGAGCTAACTCATTTTCAAAAGCATCATAACATCCTCCGCAACCCAACCTGCCAATTTTCTTAAAATCCTCAAAGCTTAGTCCGCACTCAGGGCATTTCAAATCAAAATCTTCTACTTCTTGAGTATCTTTCGAAGCTATTCCAAAATCAGTTAGCCCCGCTAAAAAGTCAGCCAAACCGAAACTTTTGTTGTTTTCAATCATTCCTTTAGCACGAGCGCAGCTATCGCATATATGCAGCTCCTTTACTTCTCCGTTAATGATTTCAGTTACATGAATGCTGGCCTGCTTTTTATGACAGATATCACAGAGCATATTTTTCTCCGTCTGTTTTAGTTAACTGCCTGAAATCCTCAATAAAAACTTTTGTCATTTCTCCGACTCCGCCCCGGCCTATTTTCTTGCCGTCAAGCTCAATAACCGGCACAATTTCAGCGGCCGTACCCGTTAAGAAAAATTCGTCCGCCTCGAGAAGCTCTTCCGCTCTCATCATAACTTCTTCAACCTTAATGCCTTTGCTTTCGGCAATATCCATGACGGCCCTTCGGGTAATACCTTCTAAAGCCCCTGATTCTATAAGCGGGGTAATTAGCTTGCCATTTTTAATCATAAAAACGTTATCTCCGGTACACTCACTAACATATCCTTCAACATTCAGCATAAGAGCTTCTTCCATACCCGCGTCTATGGCTTCAATTTTAGCTAAAATGTTATTTAAGTAATTTAATGACTTTATAGTTGGCGGCAAAGCAAAACTGGAATTCCTTCTGGTTTTGGCGGTGATAATCGTGAGGCCCTTTTCATAGAATTCCTCAGGGTATAAACTTATCTTATCGGCAATAATAATTATTGAAGGCTTATCACACTTAAAGGGATTGAGGCCTAAATCACCTTTGCCTCTGGTGATAATTGTTCTGATGTAACCATCAGAAATATTGTTGGCTTTTAAGGTTTCAATCGTTCTCTCCTTCATTTCTTCTTTACCCATAGGTATTTCAAGCCTAATACCTTCAGCTGATTTATAAAGCCGGTCAATATGAGCGTCTAATTTAAATACCAGACAATCATAACTGCGAATACCTTCAAAGACTCCATCGCCATATAAAAGGCCGTGATCGAAAACCGAAACTTTAGCCTGGCTTTCATCTACAAGCCGCCCGTCCATAAAAATCTTAAGTCCCATTATCAAAAACCTCCTAATCTACTATCTTTCCGTCATCAATTTTAATAATTCTATCACCTATTTCAGCCACTGACATATTATGACTAACTATCATAAAAGTTTGATTATTGTTTTTATTCAAATCTTTTAAAAGCTTCATTAATTTCTTTGAGTTTTCAGAATCTAAATTTCCCGTAGGTTCATCGCATAGTACCAATTCCGGTTTATTTATCAGTGCCCTGGCAATAGCTATTCTTTGCTGTTCTCCGCCTGAAAGCTGAGACGGCCTATGGTGTTTTCTTGATAATAAACCTACTTGATTAATTAAATTTTTTGCCCTTTTAATTAAATCCTTTGTACTAAAATTTCTCGCTCGTGACATTAGGGCCGGCATCATAACGTTTTCCAAGGCTGTAAATTCCGGCAATAAATGAAAAAATTGAAATATAAATCCAATATGTTTATTCCGCAGTATTGCTCGTTTAGAATCACTTAATTTATATATTTCATCTTCTCTTAAAAAAACCTGCCCTTCATTAGGGGTATCAAGCCCTCCCAAAACGTGAAGTAAGGTTGATTTCCCCGCCCCGGACTGGCCTATAAGTGATAATATCTCACCTTCTTTAATTTCAATATCTACGGCCTTTAAAACCTCCAATTTATCATTTCCACTGGGATAGAATCTATGAATGTTCTTAGCGCTTAAAATGATTTTACTCATAGCGCAAGGCCTCCACCGGATTTAAGCGTGATGCCTGATAAGCCGGATAAAGCGTAGCTAAAAATGAAATCGCTATAGCGCATAAAACAATTAAAAATGAATCACTCCACTGAATTTGAACCGGTAATGTATCCACATAATATATATCCGCGGGAAGCTTGATAAATTTATAAGTTTTCAATAAATAACAAATCAAAAAACCGGCTGCCGCGCCCAGGGCTGTCCCTAAGGTACTTATAATAAGTCCGCTTAATGTAAAAATCAAAGATACGCTTCCCCTGGATGCCCCCAATGACATCAAAATACCTATATCTTTGGTTTTCTCCATTACCATCATGATTAAGGTGCTAATTATGTTAAAACAAGCTACCAAAATAATTAAAGCCAAAATAATAAACATAACTGTTTTCTCAAGCTTCAGGGAAGAAAAAAGATTTCTATTTACTTCCATCCAGGTTTTGACCCAATAGCGCAATCCAAGAACTTTCAATATCTCCCGCTTAACTTCACCGGCTTTAAACAAATCAGTAACTTTTACTCCAACCGCGCTGACACTAGCGGGCATGTCAAAAAACACCTGGGCGTCACTTATGCCGGTATAGGCCAGATTCGCGTCATAATCATACATACCTGAAGTAAAAACCCCGCAAACTATAAATTGATGTTTCTTTCCTTTTTTGGCCGGGGAGACCACTGTAATTTCTTCCCCTAACGCTAAACCGAAGTTCTTAGCCAATTCACTACCGATTAAAATTGCCTGTTTACCATCGGGTAGTCCACCGGTAATAATATATTCGTTTAAATGGGTAACTTTGGGTTCTCTCTGAGAATCAATTCCCCGCAAGAGTACCCCTTGAGCATATTTATTTTGAAAAAATAAGGCCTGCCCCTCAATAAAAGGACTAGCGGCTACAACATCCTCAAGGCCTTTAATTTTATCAATAACTTCATCGGGATTCTCAATGCCGTTGGCTGCCTGGATATAAACCTGGGGATTTACACTTACAATTTTCTCTCTTAAGTCATCGTCAAAACCGGTCATAACAGCTATAACTACAATAAGCGCCATAACTCCTACAGCTACACCGCAAATTGAAATTAAAGTAACTAATGAAACAAATCTGCTTTTATGCCGTGCTTTTAAATACCTAAGAGCAATTTGGAGTTCAAATTTCATATAATCCTTTACAAGAATTAAGAC
>CBDUVS010000100.1:0-4177 GCA_965370735.1 uncultured bacterium
CTGAGAGTGACGGACTTTTTGGCTTAACCATAAGTGAAGCTTCAAAGATTGCTTACGCGGTAGATGAAAACGACGATGGAGTAGTTGATAATGGCGAAGAGTATCGGTTTAAATTAGATGGCGCTGTTTTAGTATATATTAGGGATGCTAATGAGGATGAGCCGGACACTAACTTTACGTGGCAGTCCCTAAATGTGTTACCGGTTGAATTTAGTAGTTTGCAGTTTGTGTATTCCGACGCAAGCCAGCCGTCAGACGGTATTGTGGATACAGTGGAGATTACTTTGACGGGCCGAATAAAACTGCCTCAAAAATCTGAAGTTTATGAAACACGAATTTTGATAAGCAAAGTTATTTTAAGAAATAAAATTTAAAGAAATGTATGGGGTAATTTAAGATGGGCAATAAAAAAGGTTTTGTTTTGATGGGCGCGTTAATCATGGTAATAACTTTGACCTCTATGATTTTTATTTATGTTAATATGTCTATAAATGAAATCAACTTAAGTTTAAATGACTTCCATGAAAAGCAGGCATTCTGGATTGCTGAGGCGGGTATAGAGCACGCCTTAAAGTGCCTCGATGATGATCCCGACTGGACAGACGGATTTCAAGATGTAGATTTTGGAAATGGGAGTTATACGGTAACAGTTGAAGATATGGGCTCTGATGTGCTTCGTGTTATATCCGTTGGTTCTGTAAATCCGGAAAAAGAGATAGTTGTAATAGTTAGCAAATATTCAGATGAGCCGTGCAGTGCTTTTGATTATGCTTATTTCATTAATAACTGGGCTTGGTACTGGGGTTCTACTATAACGTGCAATGGTGACGCGCGGTCAAACGGCAGGTTTGATTTAGTCTACAGGCCCACTGTTAATGGCCATCTTTACGCGGGCCTTGAGATAGACGATCACGGATATGGTATAGATGGGAATGGCGGATTGGCGGATCACCAGCATGAAAATCAAAGCCGGGTGCGTATGCCCGAACAGGACGCCGCTTTTTATATGGATTTGGCTCAAGCCGGAAGCGGCAGGGTTAAGGTGGGAAATAATGTAATTTTTAATAAAATCTTTGGTAATCTGCCCAATGAAAGCGGTAATTTGGTATTAGTTGGTACGGATGATGACCCAATTATAATTAGTGGTTTTGTCTATGTGACGGGTGACGTAGTTATAAAGGGAAAGATAAAAGGCCGCGGGACACCCTTTACGCGGGACGTAATATTTATATAGCTGATAACATAGAGTATGTGGATGGGCCGTCAACATCCCGGCCTAATGACGCGGACGGTGACGGAGAACCTACCCTGGCAGAAAAAGATACCTGGGTGGAAACCAATAAAAGTAAAAATCTAATAGGGCTTTTTGCCGACGAAAACATTGTTATGGGAGATTATACTAAAGATTCCCATTATGGATACGGGGGTTCGGACAAATGGTATTCAAATCTGTGGCTGTTTGGTATGGGCTCTGAGGATGTGGGCAAGGACGGTATACCTGATACCGGCGATGAATATGAGGGTGATGGTATTTTTCAATCTGCATATGAAGATCTGGATAAAGACGGCATTTTTGATGATAATTATAACTGGAGTGACATAGAAACGCAAGCCTCTATTGCTGAATTTGACAACTTACCCGATGGTGTATCAAGTTTTTCAGATTTGGCGGTAAACACTACATCAAAAGTAGAAACCGTTCTTTACACTAACCATGCCATCGCGGCCAGAACAGGAAATAATATACAGTTTAACGGTTCTGTGATTTCAAAGGATGAAGCGATAATATATAGAAATAATCTTACTATGAACTATGACGAGAGAATGCATTCAAGATATGGTGATGAGCCATGGTACGCGGATTTGTTCAAACCGCCTAAAGGCGGAATAAAAATAAAAGGCTGGAAGTAAAAAAATAAAGGGGTAACTTTATAATGACGAAAAGAACGTTACTGTTTTTATTAGCGGGTTTTATTCTTTTTTCGGGCGCGAGTAATGTAGACGCGCTGCGTCAGGCCTCAGAAAGTGTTTCTGAAGATGAAATAAAAGAGATGATAATAGAGGACAGAATAGAAAAAGAAGAGATAGTTAAAGAAAGAAAAAAAACTGTTCAACAACCTGTAAAATTAGAGAAAAAAGTTCAAAAGCAAGTTGAAAAAGTAAAAAGTGTATCTGTGCCGCGGGCTGAGAGCGCGAAAGCCCCCTACCTATTTAGAAGATTTATTATAACGATGCTGTTGATTGTTCTTTTGGGAGTCGCGCTCTTTGTTATCCGGCGCGCGCGGGCTGCCAATAATCGCGATTGAAAAGAACCTCATTTTATGCTATAATCATAATAAGAGAGTAAAGAAAAATCTATTGGAAAGGGTGAAAGGACATATGAAAAAGATATTTACATTTATTTTACTCGTAAGTATGCTTGGTTTTTATGGTTGCACGACGACCCAGAAAGGCGCTGGAATTGGTGCTCTTGGCGGCGCGGGTTTAGGCGCGATAATCGGCCATCAGTCCGGTCACGCGGCTGAGGGTGCGGCTATAGGTGCCGCGGCTGGCGGTCTTACCGGTGCTTTGGTCGGTGAGCAGATGGATAGAAAATTCTGTCCTACATGTGGTAGGAATTTTCCTTCGGATGTAGAATTTTGTCCTTATGACGGCACAGAGCTTCAGTGGAAACAGTAAAGATATTTAATGGTAAATCAGTAAGGGGCGCGACATAATAGTTGTGCCCTTTTTACTATCATGACAATCCCTAATAGTATAACTTTACTTAGATTAGTTTTAACGCCTGTCTTTATTTATATGGTCTGCATGAGCGCTTGTAGGGGCGCCGGGCTATATAGATATATAGCCTTGGTTATTTTTATAATTATTTCCTTGACTGATTTTTTAGATGGGTACTTAGCCAGGAGACTCCATCAGGAATCATCTCTGGGACGAATTTTAGATGTTACCGCTGATAAACTCCTGATTATTAGCTCAGTAGTTGTATTTACTTTTTTGGTAACTTTGCCTTTAAGGTTACCATATTGGGTGGCGGCGGTTATCCTTCTACGTGATTTATTGATAGTTATTGGCATTATCTGGGTATGCCTTAAGACAAAGAAGTTTTATATTAAACCTAATATTTTTGGAAAAATAGGCATAACATTTGAAATGCTAATGATAATTTCTCTCTTACTTGTTTTTAAATACAGTTTTATTTTTTGGCAGGCAGCGGCCGTATTCGCGGTTGCCTCAGCCATCATTTACGCGTTTGAAACTCAGAAGTTTATAAGGGAAATATAAATGATATTATCTATAGTTGGTCTTATCTTAGCTTATTTATTAGGCGCGGTTCCTTTTGGTTACATCGTTGCTAAGTATTGGGGAAAAATTGATATCCGCAAAGAAGGCAGTGGTAATATCGGAGCAACTAATGCCTTAAGAACTATGGGTAAAAAAGCCGGCTTAAGCGTTTTAATATTGGACCTCTTGAAAGGGGTAATCGCGGCCGCGGTTCTTGGAAAATTATTTTATCAAAGCAATACAAATATTAATCAGATAACTTATATTTATATTTTAGGATTGATGGTTATATGCGGCCATATATGGCCGATATTTTTATTATTTAGAGGAGGCAAAGGAGTTTCAACTACAGTGGGTGTTTTGATTGGCCTTATGTTCTATGATGTAAAATTCGGTCTTATATTATTAATAGCTTTTAGCATTTGGCTGCTTGTGGTTTATATCTCAAAATGTGTTTCCCTGGGCTCACTTAGCGCGGCTGTATTTTTGCCTGTTGGTTTAATTATTTTTATAAGAAGCGTACCGGCTTTAATTTTTGGAATTATGACCGCGTCTATAGTTATTTACAGCCATAGGCAGAATATACATAGATTATTAACTCAAACCGAAAAAAAGATTTAAAAGGGGACAGCTAAGGTTCAAGGCTCTAATGCAACACTATAGTCTGCTATAGGAGTTTAAAAGGGGACAGACACCTTTTTTACCACCTACGATGCGGAAGGTGCGGGACATAAAATTAGAACATAAATTTATTGATAAAAAGCGTAGCATCTGTTAAAATAGCGACTTAATGATGAAAAAAATATCTATTATTGGTGATGGCGGCTGGGGAACAACATTAGCTATTCATTTGTCTAAAAAGGGGCACAAAATAATACTCTGGTCCGCTTTT
>CBDUVS010000101.1:0-4122 GCA_965370735.1 uncultured bacterium
CTACCCCGTTTTCTTATATCAATCTGAAAAAGGCGATTATAACTCTCACCTTCTCTCTTGCCCTCAATTACAACGGGTCTGATATAATACTTATTGATGGCATCTTGAGGTTCATCAAACTCTATAGCGGCCATCCAAATACCGGTTTTGGTTCTCTCTGCCCGCTTCACAACACCTTTTAAAACTATTTCTCCATCAGTCCCCGGCAAAATAAGACGGATACCCACAGGAGCATCCTCTTCTAATTCTTCTTCTGTAAAGACTTCCATGCCTTCGGGAGCAAGTTTAGATATACCCAGGCCTACAACACTGATGTCACGTGAAATCAAGCTTAATATACGGTGATTTAGCAAATTTTCAATTTCAACCTGGAATTTCAACTTAAGTCTTTTGAATTGTCTTTTTTCCCGATATTCATTCTCTCCAAACATTTGTACACCTCTTGTAAATATTATACCACCCGCGGCTGACTTATCAAGAAATTATTTTTTTAGTCGTTTCTCTATCGGCATATTGGATTAAAGGCTTTTAAGTTTTTAGACTATTTTATATCATTTAAAACGTATTGAATTTTTGACTATTAAGTGATACAATACGTATTGCACTTTAAAAAACTTTAAAAGGAGAAAAAAATGTTTAAAACGTTAAATAACAGACGGTTGGTATTAGTTCTCTTGTTGGTGATAGGCTGTTTTGCGCTCTCAGCCTGCGGAGTCAATAAAGAGAAACAGGCCAAGCAATTCCATGACTCGGGCAATAATTACCTTAAAAGTAATAAGGTAGCTGAGGCGGTTATTAGCTTTAAAAACGCCTTGCAGCTTAATCCGGAGTATATTGAAGCCCGCTATAAGCTGTCTGTCTGCTATACGGCTCAAGGTAAATATGAAGCCGCCGCTAAAGAACTCCGGACATCTCTTGAAACCAGCCCGAAAAATACAAACGTCAAGCTGGAACTAGCCAGGATTATGATTTTACTTGATAATATTGAAGAAGCTAATAAACTAACTACGGCTGTGATTGAATCTAACCCGCTTGAAGCCAAAGCCTATTTACTCCTAGCACAGGTTAATATAGCTCAAAAAGACTATGAAAAAGCCCTTGAGAATGCTGACGCGGCCATGAAACTTGATCCTAAACTTATAGATGCTCATTTAATAAAGGCGTCCACCTATATTCAAATGGGAAAACAAAAAGAGGCGGTTGATGTCATAAAGAGCGCTTCAGAGTTGAACCCCGACATTGCCCTTCTGCATCTACAATTAGGTCAAATTTATTCCGCCCAGCTAAACATAGGTAACGCTATTGAGGAATATAAGAAGGCTATTAAAATTGAACCTGACTTAATAGCGGCTAAAATAGCTCTTGCCAATACATATTTAATAAAAAACATGCCTGATGAGGCCCTGAAAATTGGAAAAGACCTTAAATCAAAAAATATAAATAATCTCGCTGTTAACTATATAATCGGTACTTCTTGCCTGCAAAAAGGTGATTACAAAGAAGCTAGTGAGGAATTTTATAAGATTATTGAGAAAAACCCCAAGCTGGACCAGGTGCACTTTAACCTGGCAGTCTGCCTTGAGGCCCAAGGTAAAACCGAGCAAGCTCTAAACCACCTCAAAGAAGCGCTGAATCTTAATCCTAAAAACCTTAATGCCCTCTTTGAGATAGGACTAATTTACTTAAAGAAAGCTCAGTTTGAGCAATCTCTGATAAAAGCCAATAAACTCATTGAATATTATCCAAAAAGCGCGGCCGGTTATGACTTAAAGGGCAGAATTTACATGCTTCAGGATAAATTAAATGACGCACAATTGAATATTGAAAAAGCTGTTACCCTTAATCCTGATTCAGTTACCGGCCATATCAGTTTAGCCGGAATATACATTGCTCAGGGTAACGTAGATAAGTCTAAACAAGAAGCTAAAAAAGCTTTAAACTTAAGTCCGGATAACGCGGAAGTTAATAATCTTTACGGCAGTGTCTTAGCCGCGGCTGAAGAATATGATACTGCGATTGGTTATTTTGATAAAACCATTAGGCTTAATAAAGAGTATCTTAGCCCTTACTTCTCGTTAGCACGCATTTACCTTATTCAGGAAAAATATAAAAAAGCTGAAAATGAATTTAAGAAAGTTTTAAAAATAGCCCCCAAGAACATAGATGCCGGATTGGGCCTGGCAACCATTTATGGGCTTCAAGGCCATATTGATAAGACAACCAGAGAACTTGAAAATATTTTATCAGATAATCCCGACCTAAACCCTATTCAGCTTAACTTAGGTAAGCTTTACACTCAAACAGGTAAATATAAAGAGTCTGAAAATCTCGCTAATAAAATTATCCAAAAAAACCCGGAAAACGCCCTGGGCTACTACGTCCTGGGTAATACTTATTTAGCTCAAGATATGTTTGATAAAGCCATAGAGCAGTTTGAAACCGTAACCACGCTTGCGCCTGAAGATGTCGGAGCCCATTATAATTTAGGCGGCGTTTACGCGGCCATCGGCAACTTTGCCAGAGCCAGAAGTGAATACAAAAAGGCGCTTGAGATAAACGAGAACTTTAACCCCGCCAACTTGGCTTTAGCAAATATATATATACAGGAAAATAAATATGACAGCGCCAAAAGAATATACACCGCCCTCTTGGTGAAACACCCTGATAATTTATATGTCCTCCTGCAACTGGGTTCTCTTAATATTAATGAAAAGAACATTACAGAAGCCTTAAAACTCTTTAATAAAGCGCGTGACCTTGCTCCTGAGTCGGTTTCAGTTAAGATGAACCTGGCCCTGGCCTACGATTTATCAGGTGATAAAGATAAAGCTATAAGCGCTTATAAAGAGGTTATCAAGCTCTCTCCTGAGCACGCCTACGCTTATAACAACTTAGCCTGGCTTTATCAGGAAAAAGGCTTACTTGAAAAAGCGCTCCTAAATGCGAAAAAAGCGGAAAAATTAAACAGTAAAGAAGCAGCCATCAAAGATACCTTGGGCTGGATTTACTTTAAGATGGATAAATTAAAAGAAGCTGCCGGCTTCATCTCCAAGGCCGTAGACTTAAAGCCTGATGATGACTCAATTAACTATCATATGGCTGAGATATATTTTAAACAGAATAAAAAAGATATGGCTCTTTCCTATGTCAGAAAGGCCCTTGAGATAAATCCGGATTCAACTGAAGCAAAAGATTTGCTTACTAAGTTAGGTCAATAAATAACCATATATAAAATTAATATAAGAAAAGGAGTAAGCTTAAAAACTTACTCCTTTTCTTTGAATTTCTATCTTTTAATATTTAATATCAATCTTTACAACGCAATTTATTCTGCTTCTCAATTATATCTTTAGAATAACATTTTCTTAGTTTATTTGCTTGATAGAGCCACTTAAGGCGAAGCCTAAGAGGTTTCTTTTGGTAATCTTCAATTATATTCTCATCTAAATAATAATCAAACCCTCTCATCTCTTATAGCTCCTCTAAATATCGAACATCAGCCTTGTCTTGCCGCCTACCGGTATTTTTCTTCATCTTTATAAGGTGATCGATACAAACAACGGGAATCTTGACATTCTCTACCCTTTTATAAACCACTTTATTTATTGCCTTCTTATAATCGATAGGCACATCTATTAATATATCCATTTCTGAAATGGCCCATTTAGGATTTATAAGACAAAATGCTTTCATATTCTTATTTTTTATCCAGTCATCTCTTTTTCCTTTTATTGCAAAATCAGTAATTTTTACCGGAACTTTTGGCTTAAAACCCCATACCTTAAATAAGTTTAGTAGTTTCTTTAAATTATTATCATCCATTTCAACTAAAATATCTACATCATAAGTCATTCGAGGTATACCTAATAAGTTAACAGCTATCCCGCCGCAAATAATATATTTGATTTTCTTTTTATTAAACTCTTTAAATATTCCTATATAATCAAGGTCTTTAGTCATTTTTTAGTCTGCCTTTAAGTTAGTATAAGTATATCTTATATCCCAATACCAGTCAAGCCGCTTGCTGAGGGAAAAAATAAGAAAGCGTCAAAGGCCGTTGATAAATTTAGTCTTTTTTATATTGGGTTTTGTTCGAGGCGAGGCCTCGAACAATATTATTCA
>CBDUVS010000102.1:0-4098 GCA_965370735.1 uncultured bacterium
ATATGGCTCTACATGGACCAAAACAGATTTTACCCGCGGCATTTCTTGCAGTATTTTACTTTTTACCAGTTTGGCAATACCGTGGGATTCTAAAACATTGAGATTGGCGTCAACCTCTATATGTATATCAACTAAAAAGTCTAGCCCCGCTTTTCTAACTAAAAGTGTTTCTACATATTTTACTTCTTTAATAGTAGAAGCGAGTTTTCTAACTTCTTTTTTTATTTGAAGATCAACACTTTCATCCATAAGTTCCGAAGAAGCTCTTAGATATATTTTAAAACCGACATATAAGATCATGACAGAAACAATCAAACCTCCCAGTCGATCCATGAATGCCCATCTTTCGCCGCCATAAATTGTAAGCACTAAAGCTATAACAACCACAGCTGAAGAAAGGGCATCTGATCTGTGATGCCAGGCATCAGCGATTAAAGAAGTACTTTTTATTCTCTTTCCCAGATATACCTTATAATGATACATAACTTCCTTCACTATAACCGAAAAAGCGGCTATCCAGAGCGTATAAGAAGCCGGCTCTATAAACACTGTATTCCTAAAATATGAAGAGATAACTTTATAGCCGATCATTAAACCAAAACCGATTAACATAACCGCCATTGTAAGTGAAGTAATTGACTCGGCCTTGCCGTGGCCATACGGATGTTTTTTATCTTTAGGCTTAGCAGCTACAATCATCCCAAATAAAACAGCCAAAGATGATGTAATATCGGATAAAGAATGAAATCCGTCAGAAATAAGGCTATAGCTTTTGCCTAAGATACCGGCTAAAATTTTAATCAATGATAAGAAAGCATTGCCGATTATGCCTACCCAGGCTCCACGCTTGCCTAAAACATAAACATTATTTGAAGCCTTATTATTATTATTCATAAAATATAACTACCTATGTTTCCAGGCCATTTTTTCTTTTGGTACTCTTAAGCCATGTCATGGGAGACAATAAAATTAAAACGGGGATAATTTCAAGACGGCCTACCCACATATTAAAAATGAAAAGTATTTTACTTAAGATGTGCATGCCTGGCCTGGTGATACCAACGGAGAGCCCAACGGTACCCTGAGCGGAGGCTACTTCAAAAAATGAATCTACAAAGCTGAAATCTTCAATATACATAAGGGCTATAGTCGAGAAAAATAAAATAAGCATATAAGCCGTAACCAGGCCCATAACCACGCTGAGTGTATTTGAAGATATTTCGACACCGGCCACTTTAAGGCATATCTTAGATTCCTCAGGTAAAGAATTTTTCCAAACCAACCATCTTAAAGAGCTTAAAAGGATAATAAATCTTAAAATCTTAATACCACCGGTAGTGGAACATGTACTTCCACCAACTATCATCAAAAGAATAGTCACATACTTGCTTTTATCACATAAAGCCGCGGTGCCAACCGTATTAAAACCGGTTTGGGTAATCGAGGTTACGCTTTGAAATATAGCCGGGACTATGTTTTTATAATAAAATCCAAAACTTAAAAAAAACAAGGCAGACGAAAGAAGAATAATAGTAAAAAGAGCTCTTACCTGAACATCTTTAAAAAAGTTTCCTACTCCTCCCTTGCTTACTTTATAATACAAGGGAAAACTAACCGCTCCTAAAAACATAACTAAACAGACTGTCATGCTGATAACCGGATTGCTATAATGGCCCATAGAATCACTATAAGCGGAAAACCCGCCGGTAGAAATAGCACTCATGATATGAATAAGCCCGTCATATAAACCCATGCCGGCCGCTAAAAATCCTATAAACCCGCAGGCAGTTAATATGGCATATATCTTAATAACCGTTCTTGATGTTTTAACAACGCTGCCAATAATATTTTCTTCGCCAAATTCGGAGGTATAAAGTTTAAAAGGCGCTCCCCCCGGCCTAAAAAGAAGAGCTAAAGAAATGATAATAATTCCCAAACCACCCAACCACTGCGTATATGAACGCAAGAAAACCAAAGTCCTGGGTAAGCTTTCCGGATTATACATAGTAAGGCCCGTAGTCGTCAAACCCGACATAACCTCAAAAATACCATCCATATACCCGTGCCCGGGAACGAGAATAAAGGCCAGGCCGCCTAAAAGGCTATATACAAGGTATACTAAAGCGGTAACTATAAGAGCATCTCTTAAGATAGGTTTTCTTTTATAAACCAGTTGGAATTTCCTGCCCGCGAAACCTATCACGTAAAATATGAGAATCATAAAGCCCAGCAAAAGAGTCATAGAAAACTCTTTAAAAAATAGGGAGACGATAAAGGGGATAGTTAGAATAATGCCCAAAATACCTATCAGCTCCGCCAGATAAAAAAAGACCAGCTTCAAGTCTATGGGCTTAATATATTTTCTTAGCATATACTTTTATAGTTCTCGATGATTCTCTTTTGTTCTTCTTGCTTTCTTTAATTCACCAAAAATATCTTTAAGCTCTTCAAGCACTTTTTCACTTTCAGCAAGAATTAGGAGTATGTCATCTTCCAATATTTCAGATTTACCCTCAGGAACCACAGCTGAATTTTCCCTGATAATAGAAATAATAAGAGATCCCGCGGGCAAATTAATATCTTTAATTTTTTTACCGGTTGTATCCCCCGGGCTTAATTCTATGAGTCTGGTTCCACCTCTGATTAAAAGCGAAAAATCCAATATATCATATCCGTGCAGTATGCTGGATATTTCGGTTGCCGCGGAAATAGTAGGTGAAATAATATAATCAATGCCTATTTCTTTGCAGGCTGTTCTTAAGTTAATATCATTTAATTTAACCACAATTTTAGGCACATTAAGTTTCTTGGCCATCATACCGACTACAGTATTAAGAGCATCTGACTCGGTTGTAGCCACTATAGCGTCAGCCTTCCTGGCGTCAGCTTTGTTTAAAAGCTCCAGCTCTGTACCATCCCCATGTAAAACCAAAGCATCAAAATCCCTTGAAAGATCTTCACACTTTTCTTCATTGGCATCTATTAGTACCAACTCCATTTTAATTCTCTGGCATAAATCTTTAGCTAACTGGGTGCCAATACTGCCCATACCAACTATAATAACTCTCATCTTTTCACCTCCGAATAAGCTCATAGCTTAACAGTCTTTTTATAAGTTTACCATAAAAAACTGTTATTTGAAATAAATCAATAGTGATTATTTAAAGGGTTTTTCCCGTAATCATTTGAAGAATTAAAAGGTATTTTTCCCTTGTTTTCACGATAATTTCATCAGGCAGAACAGGGCCCGGGGGCTTTTTATCCCAATCTAATGAATCCAGGTAATCCCTGGTAAATTGTTTATCAAAACTTTTTTGGCTCCTACCGGGTTCATACTCATCCAAAGGCCAGAAACGAGACGAATCGGGAGTAAAGATTTCATCTATTAAAACTAATTTATCACCTAACTTACCAAACTCGAATTTAGTGTCCGCGATGATTATCCCTTTGGAGCGGGCAAAATCGTCCGCTTTTTTATATATCTCAATACTCTTAGAGCTTACAAATTCAAAAGACTCAGCTCCTATTAATTTTTTAGTTTGCTCTTCGTTTATGGCCTCATCATGCCCTGTTTCCGCCTTAGTCGAGGGTGTAAATATTACTTCAGGCAATTTATCTGATTCTTTTAACCCCCCGGGAAGCTTTATCCCGCTAATAATCCGGTTTTTCTTATAGTCCTTCCAGCCGGAGCCGGCCAAATAACCTCTAACCACACATTCAACGCTCAGGGGTTCTGTCTTTTTAACCAACATCGACCGTTTGTCTAATATATCTCTGTAAGGCTCAAGCCGTTTATCATAATCAATTATGTCATCAATATCAACCGCGATAATATGATTATCAATTAAGTCCTTAGTATATTCAAACCAGAACACTGATATCTGAGTAAGAACCTTACCTTTATCCGGTATGCCATTAGGCATAACCACGTCAAAGGCCGATATTCTGTCACTGGCTACAAATAAAAGAGTGTCATCTAAATCAAAGACATCTCTTACTTTTCCCCTCTTAAAGAGCTTAAGTCCGTCAAGCTCAACCTTCATAAGAGCCCGCATAAAATATCTCCTTGTTTAATATGTTTATTAGGCACGTTAAATA
>CBDUVS010000103.1:0-3946 GCA_965370735.1 uncultured bacterium
CTGATACATATAAGGCCCTTGCCTTTTTTTAGCTCATCATCAAGATATTGGCTACCTTCAATCTCAACCAAATCTTTTAACTTTTGATGTACATTTTTATCCAGGGCCAGTTTCATAACTTCCAGAGCTCCCCAAGCACTCTCACAATAACTTTCAAGGGCAATTTTCCGTATCTCAGAAGTTGTTTTATCCTTAAAAGACTGTTTTAAGTTCTCCAGAGCAATTTTTCTGTATTTTGGCACCGCCCAAAAGCCCAAATACCCCACAAACCTTGAAAAGGGATAAAGCAGACACCCCGGTAGCCATCTAATGATATTCATAGAGAATTTCATAAAATACCTACCGGCAGCTCTTTCAAGCCTTCTTACTTTTTCATTTCGCTTCATTTATTATATCCCTTAAATTATATATAACACTATCAAAATAAATAGGTTAAGTCAATAAATAATTCAATCCATAAAACCTTTTTGCCTCAAGAGATCAATTGTAATCTTTGTATCTTTTTTATCGGTCCCATATGAATTGTTTTTGGATGCATTGATATATTTGCCGAGAATATCAAATTCCAGATTAACCTTATCCGCCTTTTTCGCGAACCGCAGAGTAGTAGCCATTATGGTTTGAGGCAGGGCATTAAAAGTAAAAGAGCTCTCATTAACACTTGAAACCGTAAGGCTGATGCCATTTACCGCGATACTGCCTTTTTTTACGATAAAATCCGTGAATTTATCAGGAAAGCTTATGCTGAATACCGTCGCGTCATTTTTTTTGTTAATCTTAGTAATTTCGCCCAGGCAGTCCACATGCCCGGTCACAAAATGCCCGCTAATTTTACTTTCGGCTTTAAGAGAAAATTCAATATTAACCATATCAAAAGGGCGCAAATTACATATATTTGTATCTATTAAGGTTTGCTTCATAGCATAGAACGTAACCTCATTACCATTTATCGCGTTTAGAGTTTGACAAACTCCGTTTACGGCAATGCTTTCTCCCAAGGATAGTTCTTCGGATAATTTATCAAGCTTAACTGTAAATATTTTTTTACCACCCGACTCTTTAGTAAACCCCACAGGAACAACCTGCTCAATGATACCGGTAAACATTAGATATAGGCCTCCATCATTATCTCTTTGCCTAAAATTCTATAAGATATATTCTTCAACTCTATAGAGTCAGTAATTTTTTTCTTTAAACCACAATCAACGGCTAAAGCATTTTTGTCGGCCAACAATTTCGCGGCTATAAAGAAAATACATTTATCCGCCAATTTCCGCTTGATAAAAGAAGATAAAAGTTTAGGGCCAGCTTCAACAATAATATTCGCGATACCCATTTTACCTAATATTTTCATTATCTCATTAAGAGATAATCCCGCCTTCGTCTTCTTGACCTTGATAATTTTTAGATGCTTCAACTGAGTCAATTTTTTATATTTTTTAAGATCTGGTTTTTCAGATGTAAATATTATAACTTCAGGGCAATTATTTTTAAGAATACGCGCCTTTAGAGGGACTCTTAACTTAGAATCCAACAGAATTCTTCGAGGATTATTTTTATTTGAATAAAGGCGGCAAGTCATTTTCGGATTATCACTTAGCACCGTACCGATACCTGTTAAGACAGCTCCTGTTTGATAGCGTAATCTGTGCGCAATTTTTCTACAGCCAAGTGAAGTTATCCACTTGGAATCACCTGTTTTTGTAGCCATCTTTCCGTCTAATGTTTGAGCAATTTTCAGTGTAATGTAGGGTGTTTTATATTTAATAAATTTATCAAAATCTTCATTTATTTTTCTTGCCTCAGCTCCAAGAACTCCAATTTTTACCGCGATTCCTTTCTCGCTTAATATTTTGACGCCTCTATTTCTATTAACCGGATTGGAATCAAGAGTGGCGATAACTACTTTTTTTATACCTGATTTAATAATTGCTTGAGTGCAGGGAGGTGTTTTTCCGAAGGTGCCGCATGGCTCAAGCGTAACATACATAGTCGCTCCCTGAGCACGCTTACCAGCCTTATTTAGAGCGTTAACCTCAGCATGAGCTTCACCAGCTTTTCTATGATAACCTCTGGCGATAATTTCATTTGACTTAACTATCACAGCTCCCACGCTGGGATTGGGAGATGTGAACCCCTTAGCTTTTTTAGCCAGCCTCAAAGCTTGCAGCATAAAATATTGATCATCAATTTTTTTCTTTGATTTCACCGGTATCTATATCTCTTTTTATCTTATCAAGGATCCCGTTAACAAATTTACCGGACTCTTCATCCCCATATTTTTTAGCCAAATTAATCGCTTCATTTATAGAAACCTTTGCCGGAATTTTAGACTCATATAACAATTCATAGGTTGCCATGCGCATAATATTCCTGTCAACCGTAGCCATCCTTTTTAGCTGCCAATTCTGAGCACTCTTTGAGATTATATCATCGAGGGTAGATATATTTTCAAGAGTACCTTTTATAAGAGTATTGGCAAAATTAGCAATATCTTCTTCAATATTTTTTAAAAGTTCAAAATCAGATATATTATTAGACCAATTGTCTTTTCTAATATCTTGCTGGTAAAGAAATTGCAAAACTACCTCTCTTGCCTTAGTTCTCTTCCTCAATTCACCTCTCCTATATAAGTTTCAAGTATAAAGTCATAAGTCATAAGTCGCAAGCAAGAACTAAGAGCAAATAAAAAACAAACACCAATAATCAAATAGTTGTTTCTGTTTTAGTTTGGTTATTTGAATTTGGTTATTGATCATTGTTTGGTTATTGTATCTTGTGTCTTGTGACTTGTGACTTGTTTCTTGCATTAGGATGTCTATATAAGTTTCTGTAAATTCGTGAGTTCTATAGCGCTCATAGCAGCTTGAAAACCTTTATTGCCTTCTTTGGCTCCGGCTCGATCAATAGCCTGTTCTAAATTTTCAGCCGTTATCACACCAAACGCTAAAGGTTTTTTACCTTTGAGCTGCAAAGCGGCAATACCTTTAGATACTTCAGAAGCCACATAATCAAAATGCGGAGTCTGCCCTTTAATAACCGCTCCCAGACAAATTATAGCGTCTTCCTTGCCCTTTTCAATTAATTTTGCCGCTACAAACGGAATCTCAAAAGAACCCGGCACCCAGATAACCTTAATATCACTTTCCTTAACACCATGTCTCTTCAGGCAATCAAGCGCCCCATCAATAAGCCTGGATGTAATAAACTCATTAAACCTTGAAGCTACAATAGAAAACTTACTTCCTTTCGCGATTAAATCCGCTGAAACTATCTTTACCATATTTGACCTCCTTAATGATCCCCGCCGCGGCGGGGAGAATTAACTCCGAAGCTTAAAGGTAAACTATCGAAGAAAATCTACCTTTGCTTAAGCGAGGAGTCTATTAACTTTCCTTTATTTAAGGTGTTCGCGTTCGCACTCTAAAAATTATGACACAAGTATAAAGTCATAAGTCAAAAGGCACAGGCAAGATACAAGTTATACCCTAAAGGGCACAAGCAAGAAACAAGATATACCCTTACAGGGCACAAGCAAGACACAAGTTACAAGAAACAAGACACAAGATACAAGATACAAGATACAAGACATAAGAGCAAAAAATTAAAAAGATAATTATTTGTAAATTTGCTACGCGCGGAGGTTGCTAGACTCCTTTGGAAATTTTGCAAAAGTTTTTAAATTGTTTTTTATTTCTTTTGTTTTATTTTTTACTTGTGACTTGTGACTTGCTTGTGCCCTTTTAGGGTATGACTTTGTACTTGCATCTTGGTCATTGGTTATTATTTGATTATTGTCTCTTGTGTCTTGGTTATTGTTTTTATACGCTATATGCTAAACGCTAATAAATACCCGCTATTTTTCCAACCCTGTTTCTATACTTATATATTCAATAAATGTCCTAATTTTTCTTTTTTTACCTTTAAATATTTATCATTATACGCG
>CBDUVS010000104.1:0-3928 GCA_965370735.1 uncultured bacterium
CCCAACGCGTCACTTAAAGGGATTGTAGAAGTTCTACCGGCGGAAGGAATAATATATTTTCTTGATTTGTATTCCCAAAAAACCAGGAATAATCTTTTGGAAAATCCGCAGGTTTCTATATCTATCGCGGATATTGAGGGATTTGAAGGCTATCAGTTTAAGGGCATAGTTGAAATGATTAATGACGGAGAGATGTTTAAAAAATATATCAAGAAATGGGAAAGGCAGAGAACGGTTTTATTAATCGAAAGAATGATAAAAAATGTTCAAAAAGGTTCCAGTCATGGACGCCATGAATTATTCCTGCCTGAACCGAAATACCTGGTAAAAGTGCGCGTAACTGAAATTTATGATTTGTTACCCCATAGTGATTCTCAGAGTAGTAATAAAAAGAAAACTTGAAATACAAACGGAGATTTTTTAAGATAGTGAATAAAATGAAAACCATGGATGGTAACACAGCAGCCGCCTATATAGGCCATGCCACAAATGAAGTGATCGCGATATATCCTATAACTCCTTCATCCGGAGTAGGTGAAATGGCCGACGCGAAATCCGCCAAGGGAGAAGTTAATATCTGGGGCCAGGTACCAACCGTATCCGAGCTTCAGTCGGAGGCGGGCGCGGCAGGCGCTGTACACGGCGCCTTGACAGCCGGTAGTATGACTACTACATTTACCGCTTCTCAAGGCTTACTTTTAATGATTCCTAACATGCATAAAATAGCAGGTGAACTTACACCTGCTGTTTTTTATGTGACCGCTAGAACTGTGGCTTCACATGCCTTATCTATTTTTTGCGACCACTCTGATATTATGGCAGTGCGCTCGACCGGTTTTGCCATTCTTTCCGGCTCCAGTGTTCAAGAAGTTATGGATTTAGCCTTAGTGGCTCAAGCGGCTACATTGGAATCCAGAGTCCCATTTGTTTTTACCTATGATGGGTTCAGGACGTCACATGAAATTCAAAAAATAGAAGAAATTGATTTTCAGAGCATGAAATCTCTTATAAAAAATGAATACTTAAGAAGTCATAGGCTTAGAGGACTTAATCCCGAGAGGCCGGTTTTAAAGGGTACTTCTCAGAATCCGGATGTTTTCTTTCAGGAAAGGGAAACCGTAAACGCGTATTATGATAAATGTCCTCAGATAGTTGAGGATGTAATGAAGAGATTTAAAGGAGTTGTTGGTAGGGAATATAAACTTTTTGAATATGTCGGAGCCCCGGACGCCCAACGCGTCATTTTAATTATGGGTTCTGCCGCCGAGACGGTTCATGAGGCGGTTGATTATCTGGTTGCTCAGGGTGAAAAAGTAGGTGTTCTAAAGGTGAAATTGTTCAGGCCTTTCTCGATAGAGCATTTTATTAAGGCTTTACCTGCCAACATTAAGAAAATCGCGGTTTTGGATAGGACTAAAGAGCCCGGAGCATTAGGTGAACCACTTTACCTTGATGTGCGCGCGGCTATCGGTGAAGCTATGGAAAAAGGTATAACTACGCTTAAGGAGTATCCGGTAATTGTTGGCGGCAGGTATGGCTTGGGTTCTAAAGAGTTTACACCGGCTATGGTAAAAGGTGTTTTTGATAACCTTTCTTTAGATAAAGATAAAATAAAGAATCATTTTACTATTGGCATCAATGATGACGTAACCCATACAAGTTTGGAATATGACGCTGAATTCTCAACTGAAAACCCCGATACTTTCAGAGGTATTTTTTACGGTTTGGGTTCAGATGGTACTGTGGGAGCCAACAAGAATTCAATTAAAATAATTGGTGAATTGACTAATAATTATGTCCAAGGTTATTTTGTTTATGATTCCAAAAAAGCCGGTTCAAAAACAGTTTCACATTTAAGATTCGGTAAACATTTTATCAGAGGAACCTATTTAATAAATAAGGCTAACTTTGTAGCTTGTCACAATTTTTCTTTTTTAGAGAAATATGATGTTTTAGCAGCAGCTGAAGATAAATCTACCTTTCTTTTGGCCAGTCCTTTTTCAAAAGATGAAGTCTGGGATAAGATGCCTATAGAGGTGCAGAAGCAGATAATTGATAAGAAATTAAAGTTTTATGTAATTCAGGCGTATAAACTGGCCGATGAGGTTGGCCTTGGAGGCAGAATAAATGTAATAATGCAGACGGCTTTTTTTGCTATTAGTGGAATAATTGATAAAGATAAATCCGTTAAGGCTATCAAAAGCGCGATTGTAAAGTCCTATGGGAAGAAGGGTGAAAGCGTGGTTAATATGAATAACCAGGCTGTAGATAAAGCCCTTGAAGCTATTGAAGAAGTTAATGTTCCCAAGGAAGCAACCGGTAAAATAAAAATACCGGCTGTGGTACCTGATGATGCCCCTGAATTTGTAAAGAATGTAACAGCAAAAATAATCGCGGACAAAGGCAACGAACTTCCGGTTTCCGCCTTTCCTAATGACGGGGTTTTTCCAACAGCAACGTCGCAGTATGAAAAGCGAAACATTGCTGTAAACATTCCTGAATGGGATCCCGAGATATGTATCCAGTGCGGCCAGTGTTCATTGGTTTGTCCACACGCGGCTATCAGGATGAAGATGTATGATGAAAAGCTTTTAGATAAAGCTCCTGTTACATTTAAGCACATGCAGGCAAAAGGAAAAGATCTGCAGGGTAAGGTTTTAAGTATACAAGTGGCTCCGGAAGATTGTACCGGTTGCGGTGCTTGTGTTAATATCTGTCCGGTTATGCAGAAAGATAAAGATAATAAGCCAACAGGTAGAAAAGCACTTAATATGGTACCTCAACTTGACAGGCGCCTAAAGGAAAAAGATAATTTCACGTTTTTCTTATCGCTTCCGGATATGAAATCTGAGGATTTACCTATTGGTATAGGGACTTTAAAAGGCTCTCAGTTAATGAGGCCTTTATTTGAGTTTTCCGGTGCCTGTGCCGGTTGCGGTGAAACGCCCTATGTAAAACTGCTTTCTCAGCTTTTTGGAGACAGGGCTTTAATTGCCAACGCGACCGGCTGTACTTCAATTTACGGTGGTAATTTACCGACAACACCCTATTGTGTTAGGAATGATGGTAGAGGCCCCGCTTGGTCAAACTCTTTATTCGAGGATAATGCTGAGTTCGGCTTTGGTATGCGCCTGGCCGTTGAACAGCTATCAGAAAAAGCCAAGTTTCTTTTAAAAGATGTAACTGAAAAAATATCTGATAAAAAATCGCTTATTGAGGAAATTATAGCAGCTAACCAGGTAACACACAATGAGATAGATAAGCAAAGATTAAGAATTGAAAAATTAAAAGAAGCCTTAAAAAAATACAGCAGTGACGTGAAGGTAAATGAGTTACTTGAAATAGTGGATTACCTGGTGAAAAAATCAGTTTGGATTTTAGGTGGTGACGGCTGGGCTTATGATATCGGGTATGGCGGTTTGGATCATGTGCTGGCTTGCGGAAAAAATGTAAACATCCTGGTGCTGGATACAGAAGTATATTCAAACACAGGTGGCCAGATGTCCAAAGCTACTCCTATGGGAGCTATTGCTAAATTCGCGGCTGCCGGCAAGCCAATGTTTAAAAAAGACCTAGGTTTACTGGCTATGGCTTACGGTAATGTTTATGTGGCCAGGATAGCTATGGGTGCTAATCCCGTTCAGGCGATAAAGGCCTTTATTGAAGCTGAAAATTACGACGGGCCTTCGATTATTATAGCTTACAGTCATTGTATAGCCCACGGAATTAATATGACCAAAGGTATGGATGAGCAGAAAAAAGCTGTCGCTAGCGGCTGCTGGCCGTTAATAAGATTTAACCCCGATCTTTCAAAAGAAGGTAAGAACCCTTTACAGCTTGATTCCAGGGAACCTAGTATACCTCTGGAGGATTACATTTATAATGAGAACAGATTTAGAGCTCTTAAGAAATCCAACCCCCAAAGGGC
>CBDUVS010000105.1:0-3916 GCA_965370735.1 uncultured bacterium
ACAACCTCTCTGGTTGTCCCGGGATACGTTGTGCTTTCCAATATAACTAACTGTGATTTTTTAAGTTGTTTCCGGATTATCTTAACACTTTTTCTAATATAGGATATATCCGGTTCACCTGTTTTGCTAAGCGGTGTAGGAACACAGATAATAACAACATCGCATTGCGACAAAATATCAGCTGAGGTTGTAGCTTGAAAATTTTTTGACAAATACTTTTTAATTTCTTTAGAGGATACATCTTCAACATAAGATTTGCCGCTTTGAAGAAGTTTAATCCTTTCGTTATCTATATCAAAAACACTTACCTTAAAATTCTTGCTGCAGAAAAGCATAGCTAAAGGTAAACCAACATAGCCTGCTCCCACTATAGCAATATGCGCCTTATTAGATGAAATTCTATCCTTTAAAACCTTCATTTAACCTTTTCTCTCCAGTAGTTTAAAAGATCCTCCATGGTCTTCTTGAAAGGAATTTCAGGCTTCCAACCAGTCTGTTTGCTAAATTTACTATTATCTCCTAAAAGAATTTGAACATCACTAGGCCGCATCCTGGCTTCATCCGGTTCAATCTTGACGTCTGCTTTACTAAGCCCCAGCAAAATATCCAGAACTTCTTTGATTGAATATGCCTTGCCGCGGCAAATATTGTATTCTTCACCAGGCTGACCTTTTTCTAAGGCAAGCCAATATCCTCTTACCATGTCCCTTACGTCTGTAAAATCTCTTTTGGCATCTAAGTTACCTACTTTGATAACCGGCTGTTGTTTACCAACTTCAATTTTAGCTATCTGCTTAGCAAAATTACTACAAACAAACACTTCCCCTCTCCTGGGTCCGGTATGATTAAATCCTCTGGTTCTGATAACATTTAAGCCGTAACTTTTAAAATATTGATAACCCAATAAATCCTGGCCAACTTTTGAAACTCCATAAGGGCTTAAAGGCCTCAAGGGATTAGTTTCTTTTATAGGAACCTCGTCCTCTTTAACATATCCATATTCCTCAGAAGAACAAGCTATTTGAATAAAAGGATTAATTCCAATTTGCCTTATTGCCTCAAATATATTAAGCTGTCCGATAATATTAGTTGTTAATGTTTCTGCCGGTGCTCTCCAGGATGTAGGCACAAAGGACTGAGCCGCTAGATGGAAAATTCTATCCGGCTTTATTTCTTCTAAAGCTTTTCTAACGCTGTAAGCATCTCTAATATCGCAATCGTGCAGTTTAATATCTTCTTCGCATAGGTGTTCAAGATTATCCATTTTGGAGCGCCACCTAACCATGCCGTAAATATCAACATCTTTGTGCTTTTCAAGCAAGTATTCAACCATGTGACTTCCGGTAAAACCGGTAATTCCTGTAATTAAAACTTTCATCTTTATCTCCTTTTGCTATTGACTTAAATAAATTCTAAGCGCGTCCTGCCACGCCCTCAATGGCTTCTGGGTTAAATCATTAAATCTCTGATTACTTAAAACTGAAAAGGTAGGTCTTGGAGCATACCTTTTATCCGCTTTACGATAAATTTCCTTTAATTCATCAGTGCTTATCACTTGCACCTGGGCGTTAGCGCCCGCGTATTTGAATATTTCTAAAGTATAATCATACCAACTACAAACACCGGCATTAGTTATATGGTAAATCCCATATAAACCCTGGTTATCTCTATCTTCCTCAAAACACTTACATATCTCAATTAATCCTTGAGATAAATCAATAGTGCTGGTAGGTGAACCTATCTGATCATCCACTATTCTTAATGATTCTCCGTTTCTGACTTTGGCAACTATTTTATCAACGAAGTTGGATCCATGTTCACCATAAAGCCAGCTGGTTCTGACAATAATATATTTACACCCTAAGATATTTTTAATGGCTTCTTCACCGGCTAATTTTGACTTACCATAAATGCTCATTGGATTAACTTTATCAGTTGTTTCATAGGCTGAAATTTTCTTGCCATCAAAGACATAATCAGTACTTATATAAATCATGTCAGCGTTTATTTTCTTGACCGCCTCGGCAACGTTACTAACGCCTTCTTCGTTTATCTGAAAAGCCAATTCCTTATTTACTTCACAATCATCCACTGCCGTATAAGCCGCGGTATGAATAACTACATCAGGCTTAATTTGCCCTAAAACAGACTCAATTTTCTTTTTATCTGTTATATTCGCTTGAATATAGGTATCGTGAGGCAAAATTTGCTCATTAGGCTCTTTTATATCTGTACCTACAAAAAAATAACCGCTTGCCGCCAATAATTTACAAAGATCAGTACCTAGCATCCCGGCAGAACCGGTAACTAAAATCGTCATTTAATACATCCGTATTGCTTTTGATAATATTTTAGATAATGATGCTTCTTTTTTTTTATTTTGTGCCACCACTTCTCATTGTCTAAAAACCAATCAATGGTTTCCTTAAGAGCATCTTCAAATTTGTATACAGGCTTCCAGCCCAGCTTTCTTAATTTATTGCAATTAAGTGAATATCTTCTATCATGTCCGAGCCGATCCTCTACATATTTGATTAATTCCTTGCCTTTTTTAAGGTGCTTGAGGATTAACTTAGTTATCGTTATATTGGTTTCTTCATTACCGGCTCCAATATTATAAATTTGACCGATTTTACCTTTGTGCCAAATCTTATCAAGCGCCCGGCAATTATCCGCTACATGTATCCAGTCTCTGACATTTTTACCATCACCATAAACAGGTAACTGTCTGCCTTCAAAAGCGTTGGTTATAAATAAAGGTATTAGTTTTTCGGGATATTGGTAGGGTCCAAAATTATTTGAACTTCTGGTAATTATTACTGGAATTTTATGGGTAGCGTAATATGATAAAGCTAATAAGTCGCCAGCTGCCTTAGAAGCGGAATAAGGGCTATTGGGCTTTAAAAGATCGCCTTCTTTAAAAGATCCTTTTAAAGTAGAACCGTAAACTTCATCAGTTGATATCTGAATAAACTTACTGACTCTGTGCTTTTTGGCTGCTTCAAGGAGAACGTTAGTTCCATAAACATTGGTCTTAATAAAATCTGTGGCATCTAATATGGAACGGTCCACATGGGTACAGGCGGCAAAGTTGATGATACACTCACACCTGGAAGCTAAATTATCCACCAACTTCTTATTACAGATATCACCTTTTACAAAATGGTAATTATTGCTTTCAATGCCTTTTAAATTATCCAGATTGCCGCAATAAGTTAACTTATCCAGATTAATTATTTGATAATCAGGATATTTTTTTATAACATATCTAATAAAGTTTGAACCAATAAATCCGGCTCCACCCGTAATAAGTATCTTTTTCATTATTATTTTTTCTCCCGATCAGCCACTAAATTATTCGCTCTTAAAAGATATTCAATGTTTCCCGCGTCAGTCCACCAGCCATCAAGAATGTCAAAGCACAATTTCCCCTCTTTTATATAAGCGTTGTTAACATCTGTAATTTCAAGCTCTCTTCTACCGGAAGGTTTCAGCGTTTTGATTATATTGTAAACACTGGCGTCATACATATATATACCGGTAACAATGTAATTGCTTTTAGGCTTATCTGGTTTTTCCTTGATATCAACTATTTTGTCGCCTTTCAATTCCACAGTCCCGAATCTTTGAGGGTCACTTACTTCTTTTATAAGTATCCTCCCGCCATCTGGCTGCTCTCTGAATTTATGAACATAATCTTTTATGCTTTTCTCAAAAATATTATCACCTAAAATTACAACTATCTTTTGCCCTTCGGCAAAATGTTCCGTGAGTCCCAAGGCCTCAGCAATACCGCCTTCACCCTGTTGATAAGTATAGTTAATATGCTTAAGGCCAAATTCAGATCCGTTGCCCAATAAGCGCAGGAAGTCGCCGGCATTATTTCCTCCGGTAACGATCATGATATCATCTATGC
>CBDUVS010000106.1:0-3907 GCA_965370735.1 uncultured bacterium
CGGGCACAGGCAAGACATAAGACACAAGATACAAGTTACAAGAAACAAGAGACAAACAATTTCCAATAATCAAATTCAAATAATCAAAATGCAAGAGATAAAAGACACGAAGTAAAAACAAGAAACAAAAAGTAAAAAACATAGAAAAAACCGAAAGTAATATCTAATCTTTCTTAAAATGTTTTTTAAGTATAGTTTTATATTGCCCGGGAATTGAAAGCGGTTTTTTAGCTTTGAAATCAAAGTAAACTATAGTCACTTTACCGGTAAATTTTTTTATGCCCTTCTGCCAGGCTTCATGCAAAAGAGTAAAAGAAGTATTTCCAATTTTATCTACGTAGGTTCTTACTTCAACCTCATCTTTTAAATAAGTCTCAACTAAAAAATCAAATTCCGTATGAGCTAAAATTAAATTCATCTCATCAAAAGCCATATCAGGATTAAAGATTTGAAATATCGGCTTCCTGGCCTGTTCAAACCAGCAGGGAAAGACGGTATTATTAATGTGGCCTAAAGCGTCTGTTTCTCCAAAACGGGGAGTTATTTTTTGAGTAAACATTATTCTATTTTCCTTCCAATTTTTATCCGGATAATTGTTAAATTGTTATTTCCGATCTAATGTTATAGTATCATATCTTATAAAGTATAATCAGTAATTTTTTACCCTTAGAGGCTTTAGTTGATTTTACCTTAAGGCTCTGTTATACTAATTTTTAATTAACCAAAAAGGGGATAGGGCAATGAAGAAGTTAATTTTTATTATTAGTTTTATTTTATGTTTAACTTATTTTGGAGGAGGCCTCATGGCGGAAGAAAAGATTGTAGTTTTAGAGACTAACCAGGGCAATATAGAACTTAAATTACACCCTGAGATAGCTCCCAAGACATGTGAGAATTTTATTGGTTTAGTGGAAAAAGGTTACTATGACGGAATTATCTTTCACAGGGTCATAAAAAGCTTTATGATTCAGGGCGGAGACCCAACGGGTACCGGCCGCGGAGGTGAGTCCCTTTGGGGTAAGCCCTTTGAAGATGAGTGCAGCCAGGCGGCAACCTTTGATAAGAAGGGAATATTAGCTATGGCTAATTCCGGACCCGGCACTAACGGCAGCCAATTTTTTATTACTACCGTACCCACGCCCTGGCTTAATATGCGCCATACTATTTTTGGTGAAGTAATAAATGGTTATGATGTAATTGAAAAAATAGAAAATGTTCCAGTGGGTGCGGGTGATAAGCCGGTTGAAGAACAAAAAATTATAAAAGCTTATTTAAAATAGCAGATTACTTACATAATTATCTAAAGATTACTATAAGAGGGTGCTTTTTAAATAAGTGCCCTTTATTATTTACTAAATGGTTGAAGAAAAAATGAAAACTAAATTTGTAAAAAGGGATATTAATAAGCCGGAACTTCTCGCTCCCGCGGGGAATATGAGTTCTTTGCTTAGTGCTATTGAAGCCGGGGCTGATGCCGTTTATTTTGGAATAAAAAACCTTAATATGCGCCATGAAGCCTCTAATTTTGATATTTTAGAGATAAAGAAAGTTATGAATAAGCTTCATGATAAAGGTTTAAAAGGATACCTGGCTTTAAATATTTTGGTTTACGATAATGAACTTCTTAAAGTTAAGAGAATAATTAAGGAAGCTAAAAAGGCTAAAGTTGATGGAGTTATCTGCTGGGACGCGGCAGTTATTAATTTAGCTAAAAAAGCGGGGTTAAATATTAATATTTCTACCCAGGCAAGTGTGTCTAACTTTGAGGCGGTTAAATTTTATAATTTCATAGGAGCTAAGAAAATTATTTTAGCCAGGGAATGTTCCCTTAAAATAATAAAAGATATTGTAAAAAAGATAGAAAAACACAAGCTTAACTGCCAAATAGAAACTTTTATTCACGGGGCTATGTGTGTAAGTATTTCAGGTAGATGTTTTTTATCTCAGGAAGCTTTTAGAAAATCCGCCAACCGCGGCAAATGCCTCCAACCCTGCAGGAGGGAATATCTGATAACGGATAAAGACAAAGAAGCGGAATATATTATCGGAGAAGATTATATCATCAGCGCCGGGGATTTATGTTCCATAGAGTTTGTCGATAAGTTAATTGAAGCCGGTATCTCAAGTTTTAAAATAGAAGGGCGTATGCGCCAGCCTGAATACGTAAAAGAAGTTACATCCGCCTATAGAGAAGCGATAGATGCTTACTTTAATAAAAAGCTTACACTAAAACTTAAAATGACCCTTAAGAAAAAACTCGAGGGAGTTTATCATAGAAGTTATTCCAAGGGGTTTTACTTCAAAAAGCCGCCTTCCGGCCAGGGGTTGGTGGAGAGGGAATATGATAAGATTTATTTAGGTGATGTCAGAAAATATTTTAATAAGATAGGTGTCGCTGAAATAATTATTAGGGCGGGTACATTGAATATGGGTGATAAAGTATTAATTAGCGGCCCTAAAACCCCCGCAACGTTTTCTAAAGTAAGTGAAATTGAAGTAAACCATAAAAGAGTTGAGAGAGCCGATAAGGGGCAAATCGTCGGCCTGAAGGTGCCTTTCCGGGTGAGGCCGGATGATAAATTGTTTATTTGGAAGAAAAAGTAAAAATTACTCAAATCTGGCGAAAAATATAATAGAAACAAAGTTATATTTCTGGTATAATATGTTATAGTTGTAAATAACCTAAAGCAAAATAAATTTATGGGGTTAAAATGAAAAAAGGTCGTATTAAGATAATAAAACAAAAAGAAGAAAGTAAGGAGAATCTCACCTATTGGCTTTCAAGGCCTGCCAGCGAGCGCCTTGAGGCTGTAGAGATATTGAGGAAACAATTCAATGGAAGTTCAAAAAGACTTCAGAGAACTATTAGAGTTGTTAAACAAATACAAGGTTGAGTATGTAATTGTGGGGGCTTATGCCTTGGCTTTTTACGGATGCCCACGATATACCGGAGACCTTGATATATTAGTTGCATCTAAGGTCAATAATGCCAAAAAAGTAATGAAGGCAATTAATGAATTTGGGTTAGTTTTAAAAAATTTGAAAATTGAAGATTTTTTGGTTGCCGGACAAGTAATTCAGTTGGGCCTTAGTCCTGTTCGAATTGATATTCTTACATCACTTACCGGAGTAAGCTGGAGTCAAATTTCCTCCAATAAAATAAAAGGTGAATACGCGGATATTCCAGTCTATTTTATGGGGAAAGAAGAATTAATAGCTAATAAAATAGCTTTAGGCAGGCATAAAGATTTAGCGGATTTAGAATCTATCGCGGAAAAATAAACTACTTATATTCTCTTATCTTAATTTTTGAACCGTCAGGTTTGAGTTCGTAGAGGGTTTTTGAGATACGGATGAAATGTTCACCATTGTACCGATAAACACTTTCTATAACTTCGTTTTCACTAATAATCCAGCTGGTTATAAAGGATAATTCTCCGGCAACTGTTTTCCGGCTATAACTGGCTCCTTCCATAGAACCCAGATATTCTAATAAATCGTCGGTAGATAAAAAGATATAGAAGTGTCCGTTGCCATCCGGGCTTCTGACTGAATTGTAAGTACCCTTATAATAATTGAGGTTAACCACTAAAATTAATTCTCCTTTTTCTTCAAAGGGGAATTTTGTAATTGAACTTTCGGCGGCCAGCTTAAAGACGCTGTTATCATCACTGCTTAGGTGGCTTTTTTCAGCTAAAAATCTAAAAGCTGAGAAGTAATCAGTGAAGAATTCCGTCTCAAAAGCCCTTATAGGAGACAGTATAGAAATCGTTGAAAGCAGGATTAATGTGAGAGTGATATATTTTTTATTATACATAAACAATAAAATATTTTAAAGGTGAATTTACCTAACTATAATTATAACGGACAGATACAAATAAGCAAGATAAAAGTATAAAATAGTCCT
>CBDUVS010000107.1:0-3904 GCA_965370735.1 uncultured bacterium
TTCCTGTCCGGTAGAGTCTATAGATTCTAGTAATAGTTGGGAGTTAGGTTCAACATACACACAAGTCTCCAATGCGATTAAAAACGGCTTCTGGGATAATATGGACGATAGTGATTCAGACGATTTATTTTATGTAGATACAAATAATGATGGTATTGGTGAGTGGATGCAGGCGACCACAGGCAATCGTCTGGGCCATCTCTGGAAACCTCGCAGTGATAGTAACACCATAAAAGACGAAGATTCAGATAAAAATAATGAATTGGTTTTTGTTCCAAATTACTTGGGGGCTGCGCCGATAACCACTTTAGGTGTTTGGAATAATCCACCTTTAGAGTTAAAGTGGGCTAATTCTGCTGTTCGTTGTAGATTTTCAGATGGTCTTTCACCTTACACGAAATGGAGACGATGGGAAGACGAGAGTCCCCCCGCAGACTTCTGCCAGCACAGGGTTGTGATGCATCTGAGTAGGTATGAAGGTTGGCCAAAGGATAATGAGGTCAGAATGAATCAAGAGTACGGAGGCCCCCCCGCGCCTATCACTTGGGGACAATGTTACACGCGGATTGGTAATAATCATGGTTGGAAAAACAATGCCTATTATTTAACAAATACCTCTATTACTGTTTCTATAGGAAATAATGACTATTATGCTTATTTCTACAAACAGAATGATCCTTCTGAATTTTATGAGTATGCACATGATACTGGTTCGTTTCCTTCTTCAGGGCCGATAGGCTGGTATGCGGATAGAGCTCCGCTTGTTGAGAGTGGAGAAGGAGCTTGGGCAGACAACGTAAGAATCATCCCAGAAACATCATACTTTGAATCAAAACCCATGACTGACGCGACTATTTCCGGCGATGTTTCCTGGGGAACGATTACAGGGACCGTTATCTTAAGCTCCGGAGGCGATTATGATATAGATATGGTTTCTTTTCAAACAAAGACAATCGCGGGTTGGTCAGCTGTCTCAGGCGATTCTATAACCTCTTCAGATTCTACAAGTATTCAATATAAAGCCATCTTTACAACTCTTGATAATCCTGATTCAGGGGTGGGGACAGAGCCTTATTTTAGTGAGACCATTGCCTTAGAAGATATACATATTACTTATCTACCGCCGGCTGAGATTCTTCATTATACAAGCAGTTGTTTTTAAGATAAAGGAGTAATAAGTAGATGTTAAAGAGAATATTTATGATTAGTCTGATATTAACCACATCTTTAATCTTTTCCCGTCTTCTCTTTGCTGATGTTATCCTTTTAAAGAGCGGCGGGATTATGCAGGGAGAGGTATTAAGTGAGACTGATAAGAGCATTGAATTTAAAAACCCATCCGGCGCGGTAGAAAAGATAAAGAAAGAGTTAATTGCCTCTATTGTCAAACGAGAAGAAAAACTACCTCTTATTCCTGAAGAAGCATATTTAGACAAACTTAAATCCATATCTCCAACTGATGCCAAGGCACACTATGAATTAGGCCTCTTTTGTCTTGAAAACAGCTTATTAGACTATGCCTTAAAAGAGTTTAATCAGGCAAAAAACATAGACACTGAATATGAAGACATAGTCCTTAAACACATTAAATATATCGCATCTGTCAAAGAAAAAGCAGAAAAAATGATGGGCGTAGATAAGGAAGTTAAAGAAGAAGACACACCGCCTTTAACCCTTACCAGGATAACCAAAGAGCTTAAAAAAGGCGACTTACCCATACCTTATAGCCACAAAGACACAGAACTAATAATCAAAGCTATTAATAGCTATAATAATAAATTAAAGAAGGAATATGCCCAGAGATATATAGAACTGGGCAGTTATTTAGAAAAGGCACCAATAAGAAAACCTCAAGCAGAGAATAACAAAAAACCCGATATTGCCCTTTTTTGTTATGAGATAGCTTATAATGTTGCCCAAGATTCACAGACTAATGCTTTGGCTCAGCAGAAGATTATAAGTTTTAAAAAATACTTAGAAGAAAAGAAGAAAGAAGGGCTTATAATTCCTTATTCTAAATTAGATAAAGATGTTATAATCTTATTTATTAAAGGTTTAGAGGATAAAACAGAAAAGAGTTCATATTATGGCAGGTATTATTATATGGGTGATGAATTTAAAGCTATGGTGAAAGATTGCATACCCCCAAAAGAAGAAGGCCGTCAGAGCCTAAGAATTGCCTTATATTGTTATCAAATTACTAAAAGCGCTTATGCCGGAAGTATTCTGGGTAGCGGGCTTATCGAAGCAAAGGTTCGAGAGTGTAAAGAGCGTTTATTAGGTAAAAACAGAAGCGCCCTACAGTTACCAAAGTAGAAATCTCTTATTTTAGCGGTAGCAGCTTTTTTTTGGAGATAAGCATAATTCCGCGAATAATTTTCTAAATCCCACCATAAAAATTCCTTTCGCCTCCTGGGATGACATAAGTTATGATAGCTCTTGAATTTTTTTATAATATAAGATATACTATTCTAAAGCGCCGTTAATGTTTCAAAAAGCGGGACATGAAAGACGAAAAGGCGCGGTGTAATTTTTTAGTGTTGTATAAAAAGTTGGATAAAATGTTAATTATAACTAAAAGGGCCTATTTATTATGTCAGTAACCATTAAAGATATCGCGAGAGAAGCCGGTGTTTCTCCCGCCGCTGTCTCAAAAGCTCTCAATAATCGAAGTGGAGTAGGCCTTCCTCTTAAGCGCAGGATTGAAAAAATTGCCCAGAGAAAAGGGTATACTCCCTATGTTAAAGCCAGAGAGACCGGTATGTACGCGCCCGCTTTTAGGTATATAGCTATAGTCTATGCCTATGCCGGCGAGCATTTAATAAGAGAGATTCAAAATGGAATCGATGCGGTCTCGCGAGATTCGGGATTTTATGAATTAAGGTATAGTGTAGATACATATAAAAACTTATATGATGAAGAGCGAAAAGCAATCTTCATTGATAAAATGGTGCAGGATAAAAATATTGCCGGGTTAATGTCTGTTTTTTTGAAGTTATCCGATGCTACAATCGCGAGGTTACAAAAAAACGGTATAGTTGTCGTTTCGCTTAACAACTATTCTGATTGCGGAAAGTGTGTCTTTGTCGATAATATTAAGAGTGGTTTTGAAGCCACGAAGGTATTAATTAAACTTGGAAGACGAAAAATCGGCCTTATTATGCCGGAGGAATCGTGTGAGGCTATTTGGGAAGATAGGCTTGCGGGTTACAAAAAGGCGCTTTCCGGAGCGCGCATCGTTTATGACCCGTATTTGTTAGTTTATGAGCACACTTTTTCTTTGAAAGAGTCTGCCCATGCTACAAAAGCACTTTTGGAGAGAGAGCCGGGAATTGATGCCATTCTTTACGGAAGTGATATGCAGGCATACGGGGGGATGGTGGCTCTTAAGGAAATGGGCAGAAAGATTCCTGATGATATCGCAGTTATGGGTTTTGATGATGTGACTTTTAGCAGGATAATAGATCCGCCCTTGTCGAGCGTCAGGCAGCCAATGTTTGAGATGGGCAAAAAAGCCGCCGAGATGTTTTTTGAAGCCATAAAAAAGAAAGACTATAGCCATCACGCGATAGAATTAAAAAGTCAGTTAATTTTAAGGCAATCTACGCATAAAGATATTTCTAAAGAGGAGCTGTTATAAAAGGAGGGATGAAAATGATTAGAAATTTAGCAGTTCACTCTTTGATAATTTTGTCTTTTGGCATGTTGGCCGTAGCGGACGCGGCTATGACTTTGATTGTTGATGATTTTGATAATGGTGTATTTACTAATACCGTTGGCCAAGAAACCGGTATTTGGAATTGCAATTTTGACGATACTGAATAGTTCTGTGAGTCTGAAAAAGCTAAATCTTAAACATCTTCGCGCGTTTTAAAAAATGCTCTCACATCGCTAATTAATTCTA
>CBDUVS010000108.1:0-3824 GCA_965370735.1 uncultured bacterium
TCGGCCCAAAAATCAACTAAAACCGGTTTATCAGATTTTAAAACTTTACTTTCAAATTGATCGGCGCTTATATTTTCCGCCATGCTAACTCCTCCTGTTTTTTAAGTATTTCATTCTAGACTTAACTCTTTTTTTAAGCCTTGTTCTTTCGATTTCTAAAAACTGTTTATTGCTGTTAATTTTAATTACTACCCTATTTAACTCTGATAAATCGCCGCTATCTTTAATTATCTGTTCATAAAAATAATAAACTTTGGTAAACTCCCCGCAAAGACCCTTCACAAAATCATAGGACGTTCTGTGTATAGGAGAGGGCCCAAAATTCCTTATGGCCTTTATATGCCCGGTTGTAGCATAACCTTTGTGCTCGCAAAAACGATAATCCCTAAATTTTTTAGAATACGCGACCATCAAATTATCTCTGAAAACTTTAGCTAAAATAGAAGCGGCCGCTATTGAAAAACTTCTGCTGTCACCCTTGGCTATGCCGGTTTGAGGTATTTTTACAGAAGGAATATGTCTGCCATCAACCAATAAATGATCAGGTTTGACCTTAAGGCCGATTACAGACTTCTTCATGGCCTCAAGTCCAACCTTAAAAATATTATCTATTTCGTTAATAAGTTCAATATTAATAATACCCATTGAATAACAAAGAGCTTTATTCTTAATCTCCTTAGAAAGTTTTTCTCTTTTTAAGGGGGTTAATTGTTTGGAGTCCTTTACTCCCAAGATTACTTCACCGGGCTTAAAAATAACTGCCGCGGCTACAACCGGCCCCGCCAACGCGCCCAGTCCGGCTTCGTCAATTCCGGCAATATGGTTTGAGCCCGCTTCCCATAAGTTACTTTCAAACTTTTCAAAAAAAACCGGCTTTTTTTTCAAAACTATTTTTTCTTATCTTTATTAAGCTTGTAAATTTGGGCCCGCGAAAAACCTATGGGAGCAAACCGGACACCATGCCATCTTGCTAAAAAACAAACCTAAGACTAAAGCTATAATTGTTGTAACCAGGCATATAAAAAAATACTAAACTTACCGCGGCTAAAATATAATCAACCGCGATTTTTTATATTTCTTATTTTACATATTATCAGTATACAAAATTTGACTATCATTTTCAATGAAAAAGGGAGATAAAAACCATATCTCCCTTTTGCTTTTTCAAATATAGTTCGCGGAAATTAATCTATCCGTAATTATTTTTATTCTAACTCTTTTTCTTCTTCCTCATTAAACTATTAAATTTAATTTTAACTTTTTTCAGAAAGCTTTTCTCTTTGTTCTTTTAGAGATTGAGCGTACTTTGAGTTTAGATTGCCCATTTTATCTTCTGTCTCTTTGATCTTTTTATCCAGCTCATCCAAACTCATATTGTTTACTTTCTTTTTTTTCTTCTCTTTGCTTCCTGCCGGAACTGCCTCTTTTGCTTCCTGAGGGTTTTCTTCAATTTTTTCTTCCGCGGCCGGTTTTGCCTCAACTTCAGGTGCTTTTTCTTCTTGTTTTGGCTCCTCTTCTTTTACTCGCGGCTTTTGCGTTTCTTTAGCTGGCGCTTCTTTTGGCTCTTCTGTTTTTACTTCTTCTTTTACTTCCGGTTTATTCTCAATATTTTGCTGTTCGTCTCTTTTTTCTTCACTCATGATTTACTCCTTATAAATTATTTTAATAAGCTTTTAAGTTCTTTAACCTCACGGCATTTAATGCCCAGTTTATGCGCCCACAAGATAGCTCCGTTATCAACACTAATCAAAGTTGCGTTTAACTCCTTAGCCAAAAGAATTAAATCTACGTCTTCTTTAGAATCTATAGTATTTGTTCTTAGCGCCGTCCGATAATCATGCCTTATTCTTTTTATAACCTCATCTATCTTTTTCGCGTCCTTTGCCTGACGTATCCCTTTCTCAGCCAGGCGCAACCCTTTATCAACCCTTTTTCTCATATCATCAACCAGTTCATAAAGAAACAGAGCCGGCAAATTCAACTCATATTTTTTAGGGGCTTTTTTATGAATAAATAACAAAAGCTTCGCCGGTATTTTACTTGAATTAATAAAATTCATAAGCTCGGCATATATCGAGGGGGGCATATAGAAAATACATTTCTTTGACCCTTTTGCAAGCTTAAGAAAATTCAAAAACGCGGCCGTTGGTTTGCGTCCAAACTTGTATTTCGACTCCGGATTCACAAACACACTTGTATCTAATACAAAACGTTCCTTCTTCATCAGAAGACTATTTTTACACGAATAGAATATTAAATGCAAGTAATTTTTTAAAAATCAAATTCAATTTCCAAACCGGTTTTAAGGCGTAAAAAGTTATCGCCATATATTTTACTAAAAATATCAATTGCCTTTTGGCCGGTGCAATGGGTGGGAGCAACCTTATTAACACCCAGTTTTTGCAGCTTTAATGCTATATTTTCAATTTCATTCTTTGTCTTTGGCCCCAGATGATATCCTCCCATAACATAGTATATTTTTTCATTGAAATGTTTCTTTATGTCCTTTACCATCTCGGCTACTCCCGGGTGAGAGCAACCCAAAATAACCATAAGGCCTTTTACAGTCTTTAATATTAATGCTTGTTCAACAAGCTCCTTCTGTTTATATATGGTTTTAAATGAACCGCTTACATAAATACCTATATCAATTTCCTTGAAATCTTCACATTCAATTAATTTTATGTTGTATCTATCGGCTAAATTTTTGAAATTTTCGGTGAAACCCTTTAACCCATAAAGTTTAAGATTAGTGTTTTTTTTAAATAAAGCTTCAAGTCCGCCTGTATGATCCCAGTGATCATGGGAAATAATTACTTTTTTTATAGCTAAAAGGTTAATGTCCAACTGTTTCGCGTTATATAAAAAAGTTTCAGAGCTATCGGCCGTATCAAATAAAATATCATCATTTATAAGTACTGAGAACCCCCAGCACTCTTTAAATTTATTATCTTGTGTATAATTATCAGCTATAATTCTTATTTTCATTTTTTCTGGTGGGTTTTATAACTTAATATCATATCACCTACATTAACTTGCAAATGATCGGCTACAGCCGGGCATTTAGCTTTAAAAATAAAAAAAATAGGCTCATTTCTATCGCATAATTCTTCAAAATTGCCCTGGCCTTTACTTATAATAAAATCGGAGTTATCAAATATATCTAAAAATTCCCGACTACAGCTATCCAGTATAGCAGCCGGGCCGTCAGATCCGCTGGAGATAACCTGAGCCACTTTATCCAAGCCGCAGCTAAGGGCATCTTCTAACGTAGCATCATTAATTATAGGTTTTCCCCTTACGGCAATAGTCACCGGTTTTTTAATTTCTTCAATTAGAAGTTTATCAAAAACAATCTCACCGGTGTTATCGGCTATATAGAGAATATTTTTAGCTTTACCTAATTTATCTTTAAATATTTCAAAGTCAAAAATTTTAAACTCCGTATTTGAATCTTCTTTTAATTCTTCTTCCAAGTTGAAGCTTGACTTAACTCCCAAGTCTATTATATTTCCAATAGCCGCTAAACGAACAGCTTCAAATAGAGAATCGCCGGAATTATTTATTCTCTTTTTTAATTCAGGGTAAAGCTTTAAAACCAGTTCATTGGCATGCTTTTTTTCTTTTTTATAGGGATCTTCAACACCGGTTAATTCACTTATAACCTTATATACCTCTCTGGCGACATATGGTGGGCTTTTTTCAAAAGGAACTTTGAACATAACATCCGAGGCCGCTTTTAGGATTTCCCTTTTTTTGCTTTCAGGAACATTAATTCTATCCAGGGTTTCATTAGCCTGCCTCAAAAAACAGGGAATACAGTG
>CBDUVS010000109.1:0-3797 GCA_965370735.1 uncultured bacterium
GTCCACAACTAAACCGTCTAAAAAAAGCGCGCAAGAGACGTTGATCAAAGAAGAGCCCCTAACATCGTTTAGCCAAACCCCGATAGAAAAAAAAGCAAAAAGAAAGAAAAGCGACGACAAAACAATTGAAATTAAAACAGCTTTTCTGAAAGCGGAATTATCCACTGCGGCCGCGGGCATAAACAAACTCTGGATTAAAAAAAATGGCGACGTTACTTTTTCAGAAAAACCCCTACTATTAGCAGGTACCAACAGTCTGAAAACGTTAGAACTGGCTTTGAGGTGCCCCGGCGAAGAATATGGCGACTTTACGATTGTTGAAAGGACAGAAAGCGAAGTTACATTAATAAGCAAAGGAAACAAAGACTTAGAGATTAAAAAAAGGTTTGCTTTTTCTAACTCTAATTATGATATAGAGTTATATATTACTTTACTCAATAAGTCAAAGAGCGACAAGGTTGTTTCGTACGATCTTGGAGCGGCAACCAACCTGCAGTTTTCATCAGTTTTGGACAAACGTTTTTTAAACACGGGAAGCTATGATGGAAAAAATTTATTGTGGGTCAAAACAAAAGACGCGATAAAAGCCGCCAAAAACGCCGAAGTATATAATTTTGCAAAAAACCCCAAGTGGGCCGTTCTAAGAAACACACACTCTTCAGCTATCATAAAACCATACCAGGACATAAGTTTTGCATATTTAGCGTGGTCCAAAGGGGACTCAAAAGGGCAAGACAGCTGGTCTTTGGGTGCCAGCGTTGAATCAGTAATTGTTCCGGGCGGGTCAGAGGTGGTTCATCGATACATGTTGTATGCCGGCCCTACGATGGAGAAAAATCTTACACCGCTTGGCTTGGGCGAAGCTGTAAATTATGGGAAGTTAAATGTTGTTTGTAAGTTGTTGATTAAAGTGTTGACTTTCTTTTATAATTTAACAGGCAGTTACGGAGCTGCAATTATATTTCTTGTAATTTTAATAAACATATTTACGTATCCCCTTACGTATAAAAACGTTAAGTCAATGAGGCACATGCAGGCCGTGCAGCCCCACCTGGCAAAATTAAGAGAAACGCACAAAGCCGACCAGAAAAAACTACAGTCGGAGATGATGAAGCTTTACAAAGAGCATAATGTGAATCCTATGGGAGGATGCTTGCCCATGCTTTTACAGATGCCTATATTTATTTCTCTGTATGTAACACTGGCCAGATCTCCCATGTTAAAGGGCTCTAACTTCCTGTGGATAAAGGACTTGTCGTTACCGGACGCGTTGTTTTCGTTTGGCAGAACGTTGCCTGTTTTGGGCGATAATTTTAATTTGCTTCCTGTGTTAATGATGATTGCGATGGTGGTTCAGCAGAAAATATCCATGAGCGCCAGGAGCGGTAGCGGTGAAAGGACCCCCCAAGAGGAACAACAACAAAAAATGATGATTATGATGCCGATAGTTTTTGGATTTATTTTTTATAGTTTGCCATCGGGGCTAGTGTTATATTGGACGGTTAATACCGCGTTGATGGCTTTGGCCCACCTCATAATACAAAAACAACTTGAAAAAGCGGCATTGGTGAGTGTATAATGGATAGAAAGATGAAATCTATTGATGTTGAAGGCGCTACAATTAAAGACGCAATAAAGAAAGCTCTCCTCAAGCTTGGGGTTGAGCGTGATCGCGTAGAAGTAAAAGTGTTGGCCGAGGGAAACAAGGGGCTTTTTGGGATGAAGGGGTCAAGGCAGGCCAAAGTTAAGGTTTCTCTCAAAGATTCTCAAAAAAATGTTTCACGTGAAACAAAACAAACGTAATGGGCAAAATAGTAACCATCTGTAATCAAAAAGGTGGAGTTGGGAAAACCACAACTGCCATCAATCTTGCCGCTTTTCTAGCTTCCGCGGGCAAAAAAACACTTATTGTAGATATGGACCCGCAAGGAAACGCGACTAGCGGAATAGGCGTTGATAAGGAAACCGTAAAAGAGAGCCTGTATGATTTAATGCTCGAAAAGACAAAACTAAGCAACGTCATTAAAAACATTCACCTACCTAATTTATTTATCATTCCTTCAAACATTGATCTAACCGGCCTCGAAGTCGAGCTCGTAGGGGCAATTGCCAGAGAATACAAGCTTAAAAAAGTTATCGAAGAGGCAAAGCAAAGATATGATTATACAATTATTGACACGCCTCCTTCGTTGGGCCTTTTAACTATAAATGCGTTAACCGCTTGCGATATGGTTTTAGTGCCGCTACAGTGTGAGTATTACGCGCTTGAAGGCTTGAGTAAGTTGTTGAATACTTTAGAATTGGTAAGAAACAACTTAAACTCAGCAATAGAAATTATTGGGGTCGTTTTAACTATGGCCGATTTTAGAACTAAGCTTACATATGAAGTAATTGATGAAATTAAGAAACATTTTCCAGAAAAAGTCTTTAAAAGCGTAATTCCAAGAAACATTAGATTGAGTGAGGCGCCCGGGTTTGGAAAGCCGGTCCTTTTGTATGACAAAGGTTCGTCGGGAGCCGAGAAGTACAAAGAGCTAACAGAGGAATTTCTACAAAGAAACATGGACACAACTCCTTTAACCGACAAGGGTTGCGAGGACTTAGCTCAGGAGGCGGCCGTTGACTCGACAGGCTCAAAAGACTAGCGCTTTTGCCATAGCCGCCCTGCTTTTGGGTTTAAGTTGTTATGTGCAGTTTCTGGGCACAGAGAAGGCCGCACTTGCTTTCGTCTTTGCGATTTTAGCGTTTCGCGACATCTCCCTGAACAATAAAAAGGGCAAAAGTATTGCTTGTTTAGCGATTGTGCTTGCGGTTATATTTATATGGACTCTTTTTTTATTTATGAAAGCAACTACAACTGTTAATTAGTTGAATAAATTGTTGATAACTATGGAGGCCTGGCATGAAGAAGAAGGCGCTTGGAAGGGGAATCGAGGCCCTAATACCCAAAAAAACAGAGGGTTCTCAGCAGACAATAAAGGAAGTTAACATTAAATTGCTTGAGCCCGGCAGATTTCAACCAAGAATGAATTTTGATGCTTCCGGGCACGAAGAGCTTGTTTCGTCGATAAGAGAGAAAGGAATAGTGCAGCCTTTAATTGTTCGGCCCCTAATGGGCGCCGGAGAACAGAAATATGAATTAATAGCGGGCGAAAGAAGATATCGGGCGCTTAAAGAGTTGGGGCACGCGAGAGCACCTGTTATTATTAGGGACGTTAATGATAAAGAGGCGTTAGAGTTGTCTCTGGTTGAAAATATACAAAGACAGGAGCTCAACGCTATAGAAGAGGCCCATGCTTACGAACGCCTTATAAATGAGTTTGGTTTATCTCAAGAGAATGTTTCTAATGCTGTGGGCAAGAACAGATCAACGATTGCTAATTCATTGCGCTTGCTTAAGTTACCACTTGTAGTACAGGATTATGTTTCACGTGGAACAGTTTCAGTTGGGCACGCGAGAGCACTGCTTTCTATCGAGAGCACGAACAAACAAATATTGCTTGTTGAAAAAATTGCAAAAAAGGGATTATCAGTAAGAGAAACGGAGTTATTAGTTAAAAAAGAGGCTGCAATCGGGACAAAACCAAAAAAGGTCAAAGAAACTGATTCCTATTTAAAGGCCGCGGAAGAGAGCCTCCGGAACAATCTTGGAACCAAGGTTTCAATTATCAAAGGGCGGAAAAGAGGTAAAATAGTAATTGATTATTACAGCAATAAAGACCTTGAACGCCTTATTAAAATCCTTACCAAATAGTTACAATAGGTACATAATTTATTGATATTTGTACCTTGTGTAA
>CBDUVS010000110.1:0-3723 GCA_965370735.1 uncultured bacterium
AACTCAATGTCCCTTATGCTTGAACTTTCTCGGAAGGATTTTATAATCCCATGCAAATTTAGCCGGCATCTTCTTTATAGCCTCGGCAACAATAGTAATATCCTTTAATTCGACATAAGGGACATTGAGTTGTTCTGAAAAAGAAATAAAAAGCTGGTCTTCAGTTATAAATTTCTTTTTAAGTAGTATCTGAGCAACGGGCTCATTTGTCTCTTTCTGTTCCTTAAGTGCTATCTTTAACTGTTGGGGTTTAATAAACTTTTTACTTAAGAGTATTTGCCCAAGCTTCATCTCACAACCTCACTTCCGTTCGGTTAAACACAAGTCATACCCTAAAGGGCACAAGCAAGACACAAGTAGCAAGTCACAGGTCACCAGTCATACCCTTACAGGGCACAGGCAAGTAAAAAAGTAAAGAGCTCATAGCTGATAGCTGATAGCAAAAACAATAAAAACATACCATAGTCACACGTAAAAAACAAGTATTAAGACGCTCATTTCATTCGCTCTAAGGATTAAGCTTTTTTCACTTAATCCCTGCTTTTACTTAATCCTTAATCCTTAATCCTGTTTTTTTGCTTCTTTTAGCAAGCCCAAACTCTTTATGAAGTATTTTTAAAGCCTGTTGGGCTTTTTCTTTTCTGATAACGCAAGATACTTTAATTTCCGAAGTTGAAATCATCTCTATGTTTATTTTAGCTTTTCCAAGGCCCCCAAACATTTTCGCGGCCACGCCTGAATGACTTTTCATACCAACACCGACAATAGATATCTTAGCGATATCCTTATCCTGCAAAACGCCACCAGCTTTAACTTTTGGAAGTAAAGATTTAATAATCTTAGTAGCTTTATTCAAATCTACTTTTTCAACCGTAAATGAAATATCAGTAAAGCCGGTTCTTGATATATTCTGGACAATCATATCGATATTAATATTGGTATCCGCTATCTTTTTAAAAATACGAGCGGCCACGCCCGGCTTATCGGGAACATCACATATAGTTACTTTTGCCTCATTTTTGTTTAAGGCAACACCGCTTACTAAAACACCCTCCATTATTTTAACCTCCTTGATAATTCGAGTACCTACGCAAGCTGAAAAACTAGAACGTACATGCAATGGTATATCAAATTTTTTAGCTACTTCAATTGAACGCGACTGCATAATCCGCGCTCCCAATGAAGCCAATTCCAGCATTTCATCATAACTAATAACTGAAATCTTCTTAGCATTTAAAACAATTCTCGGATCAGCGGTATAGACACCTTTAACGTCCGTATAAATTTCACAAACATCGGCCTTGAGAGTCTTGGCTAACGCGACAGCCGTTAAATCAGAACCTCCGCGTCCCAAAGTCGTAATGTTCTCATCGGAGCTAATGCCTTGAAAGCCCGCCACGATAACTATTCTTTTCTTTTTCAGTTCATCTTTTATTCTTTTGGTGTTAATATCAATAATTCTTGCTTTAGTGTGGACTGAATCTGTGCTAATACCAACTTGGGCGCCAGTTAAAGAGATAGCCTCTTTACCTAATTTATGGATCGCCATAGCTAAAAGAGAAACTGAAACCTGTTCTCCCGTTGATATCAACATATCCATTTCCCGTTCACTGGGATTTGAATCAATCTGATGGGCCAGGCCAATAAGTTTGTCTGTTGTATCCCCTAAAGCGGAAACTACAACTACCACATTAGTACCATTTTTATACGTTTTGACAACTATTTGGGCAATTTTTTTAATTCTATCAACGGTAGCTACAGACGAACCACCAAACTTTTGAACAACCAACTTAGGCATTTTTCAATAACCTCTCTTTTTTCATAAAGATTATATAATCTCAAGGCAAGTAACAAAACTAAATATCACCATTAGTAGAAGCTTCATCCCTTGATAAACTCCTCCATCAACTTATACCCGTCTTCAAAATGATGCTCACTGCTTTTACTAATATACTCACTATAACTCATACATTTATCGACAGCTATCCCTTCACCGCACATAGTATAACAAACAGCATCCCTTGTGTGCGTTTTAAGGCTTACGGGGGTCGGATGATCGGGTAATACCAACACCCTGCAATTACCTCGTTTCTCTGAGTAGTCTACGCATTTGGCAACTATTTTTTTATCTATATTCTCAATAGCTGCTATTTTTCCTCTTAAATCTCCTTTGTGCCCCGCTTCATCCGGAGCCTCAACATGAATTAATATAAAATCTTTCTCCTCTAGCGACTTGAGCCCATAGTCTGCTTTAGCCGCGTAATCAGTATCATAATATCCTGTTATATTAGGCACATCAATTACTGATAATCCCATCAGCCTCCCCATACCTTTGATCAGATCAACCGCGGAGATTACCGAACCTTTAATCTCAAACTGCGAATAAAAACTGGGCATATCAGGCCTCTCGCCCTGGCCCCATAGCCAAATCATATTGGCGGGGTTCTCTTTCAAATCAACTCTTACCTGATTAACTTCCTGGTTCATAAGAATATTATTAGACATTTCCATCAGATCAATTAAAAACCGGTCGCCCGGCCCATCAGGCAAATAACGGGATATATCTTTACCCGTAATGTTATGCGGAGGAGTACAATGGGCGGTAAATTTAGAATACTTGGGCATTGGTTTTACGCGTAGTATATGCCTGTAACTTGTGCCACAGTAAAACTGAATATATTTATTGGATAATCTTTGATTTAAAACATCAATTAGCATGCTGGCTTCTTTAGTTGAAATATGGCCGGAACTATAATCAATCATCGTCTCACCTGATATAGTAACCAAATTGCACCTAAAAGCAACCTCACCCTCTGATAATTTAATACCTAAATTCGCGGCTTCAATAGGGCCACGGCCGGTGTAATACTTTTTGGGATTATATCCAAATATTGAAAGATTAGCCACATCACTTCCGGGCGGCATACCCCTGGGTACCATATTAGCCCACCCCACTAAACCTTTTTTAGCTATATAGTCCATATTTGGAGTTTTAGCCTTTTCAAGCGGGGTTCTGCCTTCCAACTCCTCCAAGGGGTAATCCGACATACCATCAGCTACAATAACAATATATTTCATATTAACTCCATAAATAAGTCATACCCTTGCAGGGCACAAGCAAGTTACAAGATACAAGATACAATAACCAAATAATAACCAATAACCAAATTCAAATAATCAAACCAAAAAGCAAATACAAAATCATAAGTCACCGGTCACACGCCATAAGAATAAATAGCTAAGGGCAAAAACAACAAATACAGTCTAAAGTCTTTGGCCTATCATTTTTGTTTCTTACTTAATCCTTAGAGCTCACCATCAGTTTGTCAATGGTGAGCGTCTTAATCCTTAATCCTATTTTTTTACTTAATATCCCATCAACTTAAGAATGTTTTCTTTTTTTGCTTCAACCGCCTTCGGACCGCTTACGCACTTAATTGCCCTCTCCGGGTCCTTCAAGCCATGACCGGTTAATACGCAAACAATTTTTATCTTTTTATCCTCCTGCCTATCATTAAAATAGCCTGAGTTTACAGTTTTAATAAGGCCGGCAACAGACGCGGCTGACGCCGGTTCACAAAAAACGCCCACTTCCTTAGCTAAAATTTTATAAGACTCTATTATTTCATCATCGGTTACCTTATCAATTAAACCACCCGACTCATCCCTGGCGGCCTCTGCCATTTTCCAACTTGCCGGATTACCTATCCTTATAGCGGTAGC
>CBDUVS010000111.1:0-3695 GCA_965370735.1 uncultured bacterium
TCTTAAACATCTTCGCGCGTTTTAAAAAATGCTCTCACATCGCTAATTAATTCTACAGTAACTTCTCATTTCCTACTCTAAATCAGACAGAAATGCCATATTATGGCAAAGCACCGCCTGGCAGGAAGAGCGGGGTTGAGTTTTTTGATGTTTTTAAAAGCAAGATAATTCCTTTAAAAAAACAAAATATTACTCTTGACATTATTATAAGGTATGATAAAATAGATATCAGTTAGCAATAAAAACATTTATTAGAAATAAAACTTTTTCTAAAATAAAAATGAAGTATTAATAAGGAAGAATATATTTTTTTTGACAGTTAAGTAAAAGAGTTTATTGTAAGTAAAGTCTTTTATCAAAAGGAGGTGAAATAGATGAAAATATTAACAATTTTAGTATTAGGTTTGGCGTTGGTATTTACAGCCGTTACGGCGGAAGCTAACATACTTAGCAATCCTGGCTTTGAAAGCGGAAGTTTATCTGGTTGGGACAGTTGGTCTAACAATTACCATTTACAATTAGGTGTAGCAAGTGGCGGATATGACGGCAGCAGCTATGCCGGTAGCCTGGTTAAGACCGAAGCTGGCGAATATTCTCAGGGGATCATTTACCAGAGTGAATTAGTTTCTCCGGGTGATGAGGTTAGTTTTGGCGCGTATTTTAAGGCTGAAGCCTTAAGTGGTATGGATTCGATCCTCAGACTTGATTACACAGATGCGGAAGGCGGGTGGATAGGAGCCGTTTTCCATGACACACCTTTGAGCCCTACTGCAGACTGGGCATTTGTGAGCACTACAAAAATAGTACCAAATGTTCCAAATCTCGGTAGCGTTCAGTATACAGTATTTTTGGGTGGTGAGGGTACAGGAACTCTTTACGTTGATGACGCTGTATCACCAGTACCGGAACCCGCAAGCTTACTATTGTTTGGCAGTGGATTAATGGGTTTGTTGGGCTTTAGTCGAAGAAAGAAAAGCTAATATAAGAAGATTATTTTAGTGAGAAAAGCGGGCTTTTTGAGCTTAAAGAGAGTAAAGATTTCTTTAGAGTTCAAAAAGCCTGTTTTTTAATAAGTATATAAAAAAAGCCGGCAAAATTCATGATGCTATCAGTTTTAAAAATGTAATGTTCCAATCATAGATAACAGTTTAAGGTTATTATTTCTTGACCCTATTTTTTCGGAAACGTTTGTTTTGCCACAGCGAGGCAAAGCTGCACTCGGCTTCACGCCCTCGCTTTTCCGCCTATGGCGGAAAGCATGCTCGCTCGGGACTCAGACGCTCCTCTAAAACAGGTCAAGAAAAAGTGTTACCTATTATTTCATGTAATACATATCAGTTTTAAAAAGTAAGTGCAATTATTTGTAGGCATTAATGTATAATAAAAATAATATATCATTTAGCGGATTGAGAGGTATAATATTAAAGTGAGAACAAAGATTTTTATTATTACGATTTTATTTTTATTAACTTTATTTTCTTGCGGGGAGGCCATGGCTGATTTAACTTCAAGAGAAGCTGTCTCTGGTGACGATTATCAATATTTAATGGATTTAGCAAGTGATACATGGGATTGTATTGAATATTTAGTAGAGCCATCCACAGGCCTACCCTATGATATTTCCAGAAAAGAACCTACCTATACCTCAGTTACTAATATAGGGATGTATATTGCCGGCTTAGCGGCAGCGACAGAATTAGGTTTTATTGAAAGAAATAAGGCAATAGATAGACTTTCTCAAACATTAGATAGCTTAGAAAAATTTCCGGCATATAACGGTTTTACCCAGAGCTGGCATGACGTACTTACCTTAGAGCCCAGTCAGGGTGACCCCTGGATATCAATTCTTGATTCAGGGAATTTAGCTGCCGGCTATATTGTTGCCCGCCAGGCATTTCCTGAATTGAGTGATAGGATAAGCAAATTATTAGACGCTATGGATTGGTCTAAATTTTATAACCCGGACACAAATCAGCTTTATGGCGGCTATAATATGCAGACCAAGAGTCTTAATTACAACTGGTGTTTGCCCTGGCTTGGCAGTGATGCCAGAAATGCTTTTATAGTTTCTATCGGTTCCGGCAGAGTTCCTGCCCAAATGTGGGACTCTCTTTCAAAAAAAACTGAGACTAAATACGGCCTATCTTATTATGAGCCCGGCTGGCAGGGCGGCGGCTTGTTTATGCAATTTATTTCCTCTTGCTTTATTGATGAACGTTGGACTGATATGTGGAAATCGGGAGCCAATTTTGCCTATGCCCAGATTTTCCACGCTGAATTAATTAGTTGTCCTGTGTGGGGGTGGTCTTCTTCGGATTCTCCCTGTGCCGGCTATCTCGGGATGAACGCGATAAAAGATGAGATAATTACCCCGCACGCCTGTAGTTTAGTTATTTCCATATTTCCTCAAAAGGTAATCACTAATTTTAAAAATTTAGAGCTTTTGGGAGCGCGGGAAGATTTTGAAATAGAGGGAAAGTCCTATTCTTTTGGATTCAGGGACGCGATTAATGTGGTTAGTGGAGAGTCTACCAATACCTATCTTATTTTGGATCAGGGAATGCTGTTTTTGAGTTTAGCCAACTTCTTGACGGACGGCAAAATCTGGGAGTTAAGCAGCCGGGATGCAATTATTAAAAATGCCGGAAAATCAATAAGAGATTTTCAAACGGTTTCTAAAAAGGACATTGAGAGTTATATAAAAACCCTTCACGCTAAAAGCCAATATGTGAGAGTTAAGTCCATATACACCAAGAGAGAATATCAGGAAGGAGAGGCCTTTAGGCAGAATATTGTTTTTATAAATGATGACCCCGATGTCAATAAAACCTTTGTAATAATATGGAAATTATTTGATAGGAGGTCTGATGAACTGCTTGAGGAGGGTTTAAAAGAAATTAAAGTTTCCGGCCGCTTTAAAGAAGATATTGATAGTCTCATCTTAAAAGTGGGGGATTCAAGGTATGTATTGCGGGCAATAGTAAAAGATAAAGACGGAAAAATTCTCTCCAAGGATAGCATTTATTTCACGAGTGTTGATTATATAGACTTGGCGGGCAAATGGCTTTTTAAGACAGGGGACAACTTAGAATGGAAAAATATTGAGCTGGATGATGGCGGCTGGAAGGAAATCCATGTTCCTAAAAGATGGGAAGACCAGGGATATGAAGATTATGACGGTTACGCCTGGTACAGGCTTTATTTTAATATTCCCGAAGAATTAAAAGAAAAATATAATAGGAGCGAAGTCTCTTTGCAAATCGGGGGGATTGATGATGCTGATGAGATATATTTAAATGCTCAGCTGATCGGCTCAACCGCTTTCCCGCCTGATTTTGAAGAAGGGTATTGGGATAAGGAAAGATTATATACTATACCATCCGGATTATTAAATTTTGATAAAGAAAATATTCTGGCAGTCAGGGTGTATGATTATACAAGAGAAGCCGGTATCTGGAAAGCTCCTGTGCGCCTGATTCTATCACGCGAATCTACGAGTAGATAATAGATTTTAAACTACCCGCCCGGTAAAGGCAGCTAATAAAGACAATCAGAAATCGTTTGATTAGTAAAATTAAATAAAAACGTACCGGGTTAAGCTTTTATCTATAAGCAGTTGGAAAACCTAAATTAAAAATGCAACAAATATCAAAGGCGCTGATTGATGAAAAGTCAGCGCTTTTTTATATTTAAGT
>CBDUVS010000112.1:0-3627 GCA_965370735.1 uncultured bacterium
TGGTTTTTTCTTTTGAGAGGGTTGAGCCCCCGCCTCTGACTCCGGAAGCCTGAGCTAAACCTGTTAAGCCGGGCCTTAAATAAAGCCTTCTTTTATCCCAGTGTGAATAATCCTGCAAAAAATCATAAGCGTCCGGCCTCGGCCCAACTAAAGACATATCACCCAATAAAACATTAATCAATTGCGGCAGTTCATCTATGGATGTCCGCCTTAGAAAGAGTCCCGTTTTAGTAATCCGCCGGTCATTTTTAGCGGTCATTGAAGGGCCATTACAAGCATCAGTCTTCATGGTCCTGAATTTAAACATCATAAAGGGCTCGGCAAACTGCCCCATTCTCTTTTGAATAAAAAGTACCGGCCCTTTGGATTCTCTTTTTATAGCAATGGCTACTCCCAAAAATAAAGGTGATAAAATTAATATTCCAAACAAAGAACCAACCACATCCATGGCCCGCTTACCTACGGCTTCCCAACCGGACATAGCAATACGCCTGGTGCCGATAATAGGAACGCTTCCTATCTCATCAAACTCCAGGCATCCCGGAGCAACTTCATATAAACCGGGGACAATCTTGACATCCACACCGACGGCGGAAAGCTTCTCAAAAATACTGTTTAATATTTCCCTTGAAGGTAATCGGCCCGTTAAAACCACATAGGTAGCCCCCTCTTCTTTTACAATACTAATCAGGTCTTCAGCTTTTCCTAAAATACCTTTTTCAGATAACGCTGCCGCTTCTTCCTTCTCCTCGGCCGAAAGTTTATCTTCACTTCCGACGACAAAACCGCTTAACTTGTAAAGCATCTCAGGTGATTTTTTATAATCTATCGCTAAACGCCGGGCCGCCTCACCGTATCCTTTAATAACCACCTTTCTGACAGCGACATCTTTTTTATACAACCACCTTAAAAAACCTCTGACACCCAGGCGGGATAAAACCAAAAGAACTATACCCACAAACCACATATAAACTAAAACTAAACGTGAGAATTCCATTTTAAAAATACCATAGCTAAAGACTAAAAGAAATATTGTCCCGATAGTAATCGCCACGGTAATTGAAAATAAGATATTCGCGAAATCCCACCTGTGCCTGGGTTCATACTGACGCATTATAGATAATATAGTCAGCCAGCTGAATAATAAAATGGGATAAATTAAACGGTAATTCACAGCATCCAGATAAACCGGCACCTCTCCAAACAACGTTACATAACTTCTTAAAACATATGCTATGCTATAGGTAACTGTAATTAAAACCGTATCCATAGCTACCATGCTAAAAACAAATAATTCTCTTTTCTGAAATAATCTTTTCATCTTAGTTATTCACCTGATTTTTTAATTAATTTATTAGTATCCACTCTGGGTGCCTGAGGCGTTAAGCCATACATCGGATCACCTATAAAAATAAGCCTCCAGGGACTTGACCAAGAACCGGTATCTTTTCTTAAGCTCTGCGAAAAAGGCCTGCCGAATAATAAGTCGGCGGTAATCTCTGTTGGTGTATTAAAAGACTGCACATAGGGCTCGCTAACCGAACCAAAGTATATATAAGCGCCGTTCTTTAACCACCTGCCGGCAATGGTGTTTTCATCATAAGGGTTGGCGGCTGAATTTGAATGCGTATAAAGAATAATAGCCGGAACCGATTCGGGAATATCTTCTACTTTAGCTTTTGAATTCGACAAACTCCATTCAGCCGGGCCGCCGGATGAATTTACAAATATCATGTCATAGACATTGCCTTTTTCTTTATTTAATGTCTGCCATCTTTCTAAAGTCGCTTCCCCTTTGTCGAGATTGGTCACCTTAAAAGAGGCACTTAACAGGCTCGCCGGTAAATCTGTCCTGTAATTTTTCCAGTTACCTTCATCTTCATAACTATTAAAAAATAAGACATCCCGCGGCTGTAAGAAAATAGCGCACATGGCCTGATATATGGACTCATTGAAATCGCCCAGCAATCTGCCGACATAAGCGTTTCTTTTATTCTGCTTGTTCCTCGATAAAGCATCATCCAGGGAATATCTTCCGGGTGAGGTGGTTTTTTTAAAGTCATAAGCGTAGGGAAACTCTCCGGCAATGGTCAGATAATCTATGCCGTCTAAAAGCCCCTCATAAGGATAACCCCAGGAGTTAATAGTCGTCTCCACTTTATCTTTTAAATCACGCGCTTTTATGATATTAACGACCTTCTCTTTCTTACTTACGTAAGGCAGTAAATCAAAACACTGCAGCCTGGCGGAAGCCAGAGCTAACCCGCCGGCCATCTCGCCGGAATTAATATTAAATAAAACCATACCTAAAGGTATGTGCCCGTTAGAATCAAAGAATTCTTTGATATTATCCTTTGAATAATCGTTTTTTACTTCGCTTAAAATATCCTCGCTGTTCCAGCTGGTATATAAGGCGCGGTAAAGCATATTCTCATCGACATTACCCGCTATAACCACGGAACGTACTTTTTTAACTTCAGCCGGTTTAAAGGCCTCAATAAACTTATCATTTAATTTAGAGCCTTCCAACAACACCGGATAAATTTCACGTTCATCCCATAAAGAAACATAATAAAGATAGGTTTTAATATCAGGCACCAGATAGACAATATTTTTCACCTCTCTCACCTGGTATAATTTCCGGCACCTCGGCGGCCAGACAATCATACTCTCAATTAAATTCCGCGCTCTATCAGCATACGAACTCTTAGGGTACTTCTCTAAGATTTCAATAAACCTGTCTAAACCTTTTTTATATCGTCCCACCTGAAAATAATAAGCCGCCTGAACATCTAAGAGATAAGGTATTCTGCCGTCAAGAGGATATTTTTTTACATATTCATCTATATGATTAAAAGCCTTTTTTTGCTTTTGATTAACTAATTCAAGCCTGATTAACTCAAATTCATAATCAACGCCTATAAGTTTTTCTAAAATAGCCGCAGCCTCATCTAACTTGCCATTTACTATTAATTTCAAAGCCTTAATATACTCAAGCTCGCTCTGATAAGCGTCTTTATTGACGACATCTAAGCCAAGCAGCCTCGTAAAGCAATCCCGGGCGTCATCCAGTTTGCTTTGCTTAATCATAATAGCGCCTAACTCTTTCAAGGTTTCAATTTGTTTATCAACGCTTAGTTTTTTTAAATTACCGGCCTCGGCCTGTTTTTTTAAAGTAAGCAGGGTATTTCTGTTTTCTAAGACATTGCGCGTCTTACTGATATAAACATCCGCTTCCTGTAAGCCGGAGACGCGGTCAATTTCTTTAAAGTCATTACCGGCGGAACTTAAAAAGATCAGCGTCGGATACTGGGTAATATCATATTTTTTAAGAAAATCTTTATCTAAAATTGAAACCTGTACGCAGACAAAAGCATTGGATAATTTTACCAAGGTATCATCTCTTAGGGGCCCGCTTAAAAGTTCGCTTGATAATTCATCCCAGTCGGTTTTAGCCAAAACCATCATATCCTTGTTGGCCTCAAGAGCCAACTGAGAAGCTTTGTCTATCTCAAACATCCACTTAATCTCTTGGGCCGCCCGCGCCCCGGAGCTGAGACAACTAAATATTACCGCCGCTATTAAAAATATTCTTACTGTTCGCTTCATCTTTATCCCTTTTCTTAA
>CBDUVS010000113.1:0-3599 GCA_965370735.1 uncultured bacterium
CGGGCACAAGCAAACAATATTCAAATTCCAATATCCAATCACCAAACCGCAATTCTTGTTTTGCTTAACTATTCGAAAAGTTTCTATATAACTCAAGTTGCAATAAGTCGTAAGTCACCCGTTTTCAGTTGCCAGTTAAAAGTCGAAAGACTCTATTTATTGTTTTTTTAGTCTATAGTTTGAAACCTGTTTTTTTTGTTTTAGTTTGGTTATTCGAATTTGATTATTGGTCATTGCTTGGTTATTGTTTCTTGGTTATTGCCTGTGCCCGCTTGTGCCCTTTAGGCTGATAGGGTATATCTTATTTCTTATATTTTGATTATTGCTTTCCTCTCCCCTTTATAATAAATATAACTCCTTTAAAATCACTCGGTTCCCTCGCAATTTTTCATACAACTTTTGACATTACCATGGTTTGCGAAATAATCTTATCCCGCAATTCAGCGGCCGAACAAATAGCAACACCCATTTTACCAACCACAACTCCCGCGGCGCAATTCGACATTAACGCGGCTTGTCTCATATTAGCTTTAGCGGCTAAAGCTAAGGTAAATGTAGAAATTACAGTGTCACCCGCTCCGGAAACATCATAAACCTCTTGAGCCATTGTAGGTATCTTGGTAGTTTTTCCACCTTTTTCAAATAAACACATCCCGCCTTCACCTAAGGTTACCAAAATAGAATCAAGCTGCAGTTTCTTTAATAATTTATACGCGGCTTTCTTGAGGCCATCGGAATCCTTTATCTTTACATTTGCCGCTTTTTCTAATTCATATTTATTAGGTGTAATGGAAGTAGCTTTTTTATAATGAGAAAGATGTTGATCCTTAGGATCAATAGTTATTATCTTTTTCTTTTTTTTAGCTTCTTTAAGAACGGAATTTAATAGCTGAGGAGTTACCACGCCCTTTCCATAATCCTCAATTATAATAGCGTCAACTTCAGATATTTTATTAAGAGCATAGCTTGATATTTTTTTTAAAATATTACCGTTTACGTGATGATTGTCTTCTTTATCTATCCTGACCACCTGTTGATTATGCGCGATTACTCTTGTTTTTATGGTAGTCTGGCGACTGCTATCGGTAATAAAACCATCTATATTTATACCCCTATCTTGAAGTTGCTGCCTTAGAATATCCCCATAAAGATCTGAACCGGCAACCCCAACCATAAAAACATCCGCGCCCAGAGCCCGTATATTATTAGCAACATTACTGGCACCGCCGGGCATAAAAGATTGAGATTTTACACGCACCACCGGAACTGGAGCTTCCGGAGAAATTCTTTCAACACTGCCCCATATAAATTCATCCAGGATTAAATCGCCAATAACCAAAATCCTGATTTTTTTAAATTTAGGTAGGATTTTAAGTAATTTATTCATGCCTTTTATTCTATCACAAGCTAAAAAAAGTGTCAATTGTATATAAAGGTTCTATAAACTTTATAGTTCAAGTAAGTTATAACACTTATTAACTAGTTTTTGTGAAGTATTTTCTTTACCTTCTTAAAAGCCTCGTCAACGGTAATTAAATTTAGACAATCTTTTGTGTCGCATTCTGTAAATTTGAATTTCTGATAACACGGGCGGCATTCAATTTCCTTAGTAATTACTATGTGATTATCTGCGGCGGGATAAGGGCCATAAACCTCTTCATCAACCGGCCCAAAAAATGATATTGTAGGAGTTTTCTCACTTACAGCCACATGCAAAGGCCCTCCGTCATTACAAACTACCAGGTTGGAAAGATTACATAAGGCGGCAAATTCCAAGATATTAAAATCGCATATAATCTCAGCTTCCTTTGATTTCATCGAATTTATTATATTACGGCAGATATCTTGGTCTAACTCCGAGCCGGCAATAACAACTTTAGCTTTTAGCTCAGATATAAGCTTATCCGCTAATTGGGCATATTTTTCCTGAGGCCATTGTTTGTAAGCGGCTTTGTGCGACCAGCTTAATCCACCGCCCGGAACCAGAGTTATCAGGAGGTTTTTCTCTTCTATTCTTTTGCTTAATAGATATTTAGCAACTTTATCAATAATATCTTGTTTTAAAGGAAATTTGAGAGGTTTTTTTACCGGCGTTAAACTAAGCAGCTCCAGCAAAGAAAGATAATAATCCACAACATGTTTATCACTAAAGCCTTCCAGCTTAATAGTTTGAGTTAAATGTCTTCCTCTGCCTTTATAATTGAAGCCAATTCTTCGCGGCACTTTTAAAAAAAATTTCTCCACAAAACCATACTGAGATGAATTGGATAAATCGATAAGCAGTTCATATCCTTCCCGCCTAATGGGTCGGCAAAATTCCATTAAATATCTCCACTTCTTAAAGAAACCAAGTTTGTCAAAAAAACCCTTATCAAATATATATATATTATTTACATCCGGGTTAAACTCTAAGATTTGCCTTGTCCTTGAACCCAGAACAATACCTATCTTGCCGTGAGGATAAAATTCTCTAAGGTTACTCAACAAAGGTGTCGTGAAAAGAACATCACCTATTCCATAGGGATTAATTACTAATATTTTTGAATATTTTTTCAGCGGCATTAATAACATCCTCTGCTTTTATGTTTTTGAGACATTTATAATTCCTTTGGCAATTATGAGCCAGGCAGGGTTGACAATTTTCCGGTTTATGTAAAACAATACTTTTATCATCAAGAGGCCCCCAACGCCTGGGGCTCAAACCGGGCTGATTTCTGCCAAAAATAGCAACCACAGGACAACCGACAGCAACTGCTATATGCACGGGGCCTGAATCGTTTGAAATTAGCAACGAAGCTTTCTTGAACAACGCGGCAAGTTTCTTAAGCTCTAAGCTTTCTAAAATATAAACCATTTCACGGGGAAGTTCTTTATAAATTTCCCGGCATATACCTATGTGTTCTTTCGCGCAAATAAGTATTATTTTTGTTTTCAAACTTTTTGATAATTGCCTGGCTGTCTTAATGAAATTTTCCTTTAGCCATATTTTTGAGGGGCAACTGGCAGCCGGATGCATAACAATAAACTTATCTTTTTCTTTGACGCCTTTTTTTAAAAGAAGGCTGTTGAGAAATTCAATATCTTCTTTTGATGCGCTTATAAGCGTTTCTTTTGATTCATTGTTAATTCCTATAAGTTTAAGTATATCAAAATTGTATTCGCTCTCATGTTTTAAACCCGCGGCTTTTTCGTCTTTTATCTTTTTCCTCAGAAGAAAGCTGAAGTTTTTATTATAACCAATTCTTTGAGGAATACCGGCCAGATAGGTTATTATGTGAACTCTATTGGTCGGATGCAGAATAATAGCCGCGTCAAATTGCTTATTTTTAAGCTCTTGGGCAAATTTAAAACTAGCATACCAACTTTTGTGCTTATGGTATTTATCGTAAATAATAACCTCATTTAAATAGGGATTATCAATGAGAATATCAGCGGCATAAGGCCTCGCCATAAAAGCCAGCCAACTTTGAGGATATACCTCTCTTATAACTTTTATGACAGGAGTCGACAAAACCACATCCCCAATTCTGTCCGTTCTTACAATTAATATTTTATTATAATTTTCCATAATATTTTTAAGACGTTCGCGTTCGCTCACT
>CBDUVS010000114.1:0-3551 GCA_965370735.1 uncultured bacterium
ATAAAGCCCTTAAGTGAAAATTTCTCTCATCTTTTGAGCCAGCCAGGACAAAAACTGTATTAACGGGAACTCTTACACCCTCAAATTTTACACCTTCTTTGCACCTCGCTAAAAGGATATAAAATTCTTTTGTACCTTCACAGATAATATGCGGAATAGCCAGGCCGTCTTTTATTACCGTACTGGATTCTTTTTCGCGTTGGATCAATAAACCATAAATATAATCAGCGTCTTTATTAAGCCTTTTGGCCAGTTTCTCAGCTACTTTCTTAAAGAATTCTGTCATACTGATGCTTTCTTCTATATCAACTATTAAGGCCTCTTTTATTAATTTATCAAAGCGGTCTTCAGATATATCATCTCTTTCTCTGATAATCTCTTTTAGTTCCACTCTTAACAAATCATTAGCCAGTTCTTTATTGGTTAGGCGTTCTACAATACGAATTATAGCCGATGTACGTTTTGTCCTAAAACCACCGTATGCCAAATACCAAAGTAGGCCCACTATCACAAAAGCCGCGGCCATAGCAATGGGTATTATACCCATTTTATAGATTAAAAATAAACATCCTAAAATGCCAATTACCTGTATCCAGGGATATAAGGGTGATTTAAAAGTCGGTTGATAATTTGGAATTTTACTTTCTCTCATAATAATCAAAGCAACATTAATAAGAATATAAATTAAAATAAGGAAGACACTGGCCGCTTTTATCAAAAGAATTAAATCTAAAAATAAAATGCTTGCTACTATTATTAAAGAAGTTAGAATTATAGCCCAACATGGAGTTTTAGATTTATTTAGCTTATTTAAAAAATTAGGAACTAAGCCGTCGCGGCTCATAGCCAGAGGATAACGCGAAGCTGACATAATCCCGGCATTAGCCGTTGAAATGAAAGCTAGAATCGCGCCTACTGCCATTAGGACACTTCCCCAGCCCGGCATAGAGACAGCAGCTCCATCTGATATCGGAGTAAGTGAATTGCTTAAAGATTGCTGATCAAGTATTCCTGTAGTTACAAAAACTACTAAAGCATAAATAAGGCCGACTATTATTAAAGAAAGGAACATTCCCAATGGAATGTTTTTTGCCGGGTTTTCTATTTCTTCGGCTACACTGGCAATTTTTGTTAAGCCGCCGTATGATATAAAAATCAGGCCCGCGGTGGCAAATACAGCACCCGCGCCATTTGGAGCGAAAGGTTTAAAGTAATGGAGGTCTATAACCGCAAAACCTTTAATTATATACAATATTAATAACACAATCAGGCCTAAAACCAAAGCCACCTGAAATCTCCCCGCGTGCTTAACGCCTTTTAAATTGATACACATAAAAAACAAACAAAATAGCACAGCTATTAACCTTATATTAATTCCCTGAAGCTGGGGTATAAGAGCTATATAAGCACCCATTCCGATTAAGGCAAAGGCGCTTTTAAGACTTAGAGAAAACCAGGTTGAGAGTCCGCCGACAGTACCAGCGGCAGCCCCCATGCTTCTAGCAATGAAAAAGTAATCGCCTCCGGCTTTAGGCATAGCTGTTGCTAATTCCGCCTTGCTTAACAATGTGGGAATTACAAAAAAACTAGCGATTATATATGAGAGAAATAACGCGGGGCCAACCTGAGCTGAAGCAATTCCGGGTAGGATAAAAAGACCGGAACTTATCATAGCTCCCGAAGCTATACAAAAAACATCAAGTAAACTTAGAGATTTTTTAAGATGATTTTGCTTATTCATTATTTTTTAATTATATCACTTTTTACCGGATACCGGCCGCAGGTAAATTTTTTACCCTCGGGGCAGTATTCCAGGGCTTCACACTTTGCCCCCGCCTTTGAGAAAACAGCCGGCAGTTCTTTTTTGCAAACGCTAAGCATCTTATCGGCTAAAGCCTTTATCTCCCACTGAGCGCGGCTGCAGCATCTTAAAGAAAAGAAATGTAAAAGCTCACGGCAATTCATGGTAATCACTATTTTGGTCTCCACCCCTTGCGGCAAAACAAACCTGGCGTCTTGATTAGCTTTTTCCGCGACTATACCCTTATTTTTTAATAAATTCAATAGCCGGTTATACCCTTCTTGAATACGACTCAAGACATCCTCATATTCTTTTAAGGCTTCTGAATCTTTTTTAATTGTAGGAGGAATAATATAGTTAAAGTTATCTTCCTTAACATATCTCTGGCTCTGTTGGGAATATGACGCCAGCCTGTGTCTGACCAACTGATGGCTTAAAGCGCGCGAAACACCCTCAACCGCAAAAGTAAATTTAACATGTTCTAAGGGGCTCTCGTGGCCTGAAGCGGCAATTTTGGTAATAAACTCCGCCATCTTCTTGGGATCTCCTTTGGCTTTCTCAAATATATTCCCCGCGAACTCCGCTGAATAGCATTGCCTGCAAGCCGCGTATATTAATGATAGGGCATCCGGAGTTAAACTTAAAAGCTTTACCTTAAGTTTTTTTTCGGGCATTACTTTAATTCCTCACGCAACTTTTTGGCCACAACCACTAAATTCTTTAATGAAGCTTCCGTCTCCGGCCAGTCCCTGGTCTTAAGGCCGCAGTCCGGATTAATCCAGAAGTTTTCTTTTGAAAGGGCTTCTAAAGAACCTCTGACAACTTCTTCCATATCCTCTACGCTGGGTACAGCCGGTGAGTGGATGTCCCAGACGCCAAGCCCGATCTGCCTCTCAAAATTAACCTTCTTGAAGTCTTTAATGATATCACCTTTGCTTCTGGTGGCTTCAATAGTAATACAGTCGAAGTCCATCCGGCAGATATAATCTATAATCTCACCAAACTCGGAATAACACATATGGGTGTGAATCTGGGTTTGGGGCTTGGAAATAGACGAAAGATTAAAACATTTAGCCGCCCAGTTAAAATACTCAGGCCAGTCTTTTTTCTTAATAGGAGCTTTTTCCCTGTAAGCAGCTTCGTCAATCTGGACAATTTTTATTCCGGCAGCTTCATAATCTTTGACTTCATCCTGCAGACAAAGGCCTATCTGGTAAGCTACTTCTTCTACCGGAATATCTATTCTGTTAAAACTCCAGGCGATTATAGTTACCGGGCCGGTGAGCATACCCTTAACCGGTTTTTCAGTTAAACTCTGGGCGTATTTAACTTCCTCGATAGTCATAGGCTCCGGGCGTGAAACCTCACCATAAATAATCGGCGGCCTGTAGCCTCTGGTGCCATAGGAAATAATAAACGCTTTTTTAGTGGTGGCAATACCGTCTAATTTCTGGGCAAAAAACTCAACCATATCGGTTCTCTCAAATTCACCATGGACAAAAACATCAAGGCCCATATCTTCCTGGAATTTAATCAGTTTATCAATTTTACCCTTAATAAACTCTTTATAATCAGCTTCGCTCAAACTACCTTTTTTAAAAGCGGCCCTTTTGGCTCTTAGCTCTTTATCCTGAGGATAGCTGCCGATAGTAGTTGTCGGAAACAATGGCAGGTTAAGAATTTCTCTCTGCGTTTTATCCCTTTGAGCATAAGGGGTACTTTTTATGAAATCGCTATCTTTTAAATTAGA
>CBDUVS010000115.1:0-3533 GCA_965370735.1 uncultured bacterium
AGGAGTAGTAAAATGCCAAGACAAATTAGTTTAGATAAAGTAAGAAATATCGGTATCATGGCTCATATTGACGCTGGTAAAACTACGGTTACCGAGCGTATTTTATTCTATACGGGCCGTTCACATAAGATAGGTGAAGTCCATGACGGCGAAGCCAAAATGGACTGGATGAAGCAGGAACAGGAACGTGGGATTACCATTACCTCAGCGGCTACAACCTGTTACTGGAATGACTGCCGAATAAATATCATTGATACCCCGGGACATGTTGATTTTACCGTAGAAGTTGAAAGAAGCCTGCGCGTGTTGGATGGAGCTGTAGCTGTTTTTTGTGCTGTAGGCGGAGTTGAGCCTCAGTCAGAGACGGTCTGGCACCAGTCAGATAAATATAATGTTCCTAAAATGGCCTTTGTAAATAAGATGGATAGAATCGGAGCCGATTTCTTCTCAGTTTTAAAAAATATAGAAGATATACTGGGGGCCAATGTAATTCCGCTGCAAATTCCCATAGGTGCCGAAGATGACTTCAAAGGCATGGTTGATTTATTGGAAATGAAAGCGGTTATTTATGATGATGATGCCAAGGGTAAGAATTTTCACCTTGAAGACATACCTGAAGATTGTAAAGAAACAGCTCAAAAATATCATCACATTATGGTAGAAAAAGCGGTTGAATTAGATGATCATTTGACTGAAAAATATCTGGAAAATGAAGATTTAATTACTAAAGAAGAATTAAAAGCGGCTATTAGAAAAGGAACCATTGAAAACAAAATAGTTCCCGCGATGTGCGGCGCCGCTTTCAAAAATAAGGGTGTACAGAGATTGCTTGACGCCGTTACCGAATACCTTCCTTCTCCTGTTGATTTGGCCGCGGCTCAAGGTTGCGACCCTGACGATAAAGAGAAAATTATAACCAGAAAAGCGGATGATAGTGAACCCTTCTCCGCCTTGGCGTTTAAGGTGCAGACCGATCCGCATATGGGTAAGTTGGTCTATTTCAGAGTTTATTCCGGCTCTATAAAGGCGGGTTCCTATGTTTACAATGCTACAAAGGATCGCAAAGAAAGACTGGGCCGTATCCTGCAGATGCACGCTAACGAAAGAGAAATCAGAGATGAGATTTTTGCCGGAGATATCGCCGTGGGTATTGGATTGGATCGTACCACTACCGGAGATACTCTTTGTGATACCAATAATCGTATTATTTTAGAGGCTATAGAATTTCCGGCGCCTGTTATGGCTTTATCCATTAAGCCTAAGAGCCGGGTTGATCAGGATAAAATAGGTAAAGGCCTGATAAAATTAGCCGAAGAAGACCCTACCTTCACCGTAGAAACCGACCGTGAAACAGATGAGACTATTCTCTCCGGTATGGGAGAGCTTCACTTGGAAGTTATTGTTGATAGGCTCAAGCATGAATTTAAGGTAGAAGCTGAAGTTGGACAACCTAAAGTTGCTTACAGAGAGACCATTACCAGCGAAGCTTCCGTTAATCATAAATACGTCAAACAGACCGGCGGCCGCGGCCAGTACGGGCACGTAGTTATAAATATTGCTCCTACTGACGCCAGTAAAGGTTTTGAATTTAAGAATAAAATTACAGGCGGTGCTATCCCTAAAGAATACATACCTTCGGTTGAAAAGGGTATCATCGGAGCTATGCAAAAGGGTGTTTATGCCGGTTTTCCCGTGGTTGATGTAAGGGTTGAGTTGGTTGATGGTTCTCATCATGAAGTTGACTCTTCTGAAATGGCTTTTAAAATTGCCGGCTCAGAAGCCTTTAAAATAGCTTTCCTTAAGGCGGCGCCTATATTGCTGGAGCCGACTATGTCCATAGAAATAACCGCGCCTGAAGAAAACGTAGGAGATGTTGTAGGTGATATTTGCTCCAGGAGAGGCAAGGTTTTAGGCATGGATGTTAAAGGCAAGCAGCAGATGGTCTCAGCTGAAGCGCCCTTATCCGAGATGTTCGGATATGCCACGGCTTTAAGGTCACTTACTTCAGGTAGAGCAAACTATTCAATGCATTTTGAAAAATATACTCAAGTCCCTTATGAATTAGCTGAAAAACTAACTGAAGAAGCCAGAATTAAAAAGGCAGCCGGCAACAAGTAAATTCTAATTGACGTTTTTTTTAGCTTTTGTTATTATGGATATATGAAATATACACAATTCATATATTTACGGTTGGATAAAACCTCAAATAATACTTTAAAAATGTGAGCCCTTGTTTAATTTTTTAAGCGAGGGTTTTTTATTGATAACTTTTTTTAGGAGGAAAAGATATGCGGGAAAATAAAACTCCGGTTACCTGTGGCCTGGCCATAGCCAGCATCGTAGTCTCACTTTTATTTTTTATTCCTCTCTTAGGGATTGCGGGCCTTGTTATGGGTATTATGGCTTTGATTAAAATTTCCAAATCAAACGGAAAACTCATTGGCCAAGGCCTGGCCATAGCCGGAATTATTATTGGAGCTATCCGCGCCTTTTTGCTCATTCTGGTTGTTATCGCGATTTTAATCTCCCTGCCTGAAATGAAGGAAGCCTTTAACCGGGGCCGACATGAAGCTATGAGTTCCGAAGCTAGAGGTAACTTACAAAGTATATGTAATTTAGAAGAAGCCTATAAAAATCAGCACGGAACGTATATTAATTGCCCTCAAAATCCTTCTCAGATATCTTCCAACGGCAGTGGCCGATGGCAGATGAGTATGGCCGGCTGGAAGGATATTAACTTTAATCCCGCGGGTAATATGTATTATCAGTATGAAGTCATTAATGCGACAAAAAATAGTTTTACCGCTATTGCTGTAGGTGACCTCGATCAGGATAAAATTTATTCTAAATACACCATTACCCAGGAAGGTAATATTTCAGTTGAGAATGAATATGAATAAAATGATAGACTTCAAAAAATTATATTCTAATCCTATGAAAATAGTAGTTAGTTTAATATTTATCATAATAGCCGGTTTTGTTTTTGTTTTTCCGGCTAAGTGTGATTCTTTAATAGATAAATATATCGGCGGATTAAGCGGAGCATATGGAACCGCTATTTATACTAACGTTAAGTCAAACCTGCATCAGATACTATTATGTCAAATGGCCTATCATAATGATCATGGCAGATATATTAACTGTCCACCTAATCCCAAGAGAATTCCCGGTAAAAAGCCCTTGTCCTGGGAGGCGGGGCATCATTATGATTCATGGAAAAAACTGGGTTTTGAATTGAAGGGAACGGTTTATTATCAATATACGATAACCGGCGCCGGAAGAAACAATTTTAAAGCTATCGCTAAGGGTGATAGAGATGGCGATGGGACATATCATATAATCACTATTACCCAGGAAGGCATTATTACCGAAGTTAATGCCGGTGAATAAAAGGAGATTTAAATCTTGAAAGGTTTTATAGTTTTTGTTTTGATTATAGTTTTGGCTGTAATAGGACTAATTATTTTAGTTAAGGGGTTTGTGAAGCATAAAAAATAAAAGGCAGGAGGTATAAGTAAATGGAATTTGAATTG